>CALVHJ010000077.1 GCA_944327425.1 uncultured Bacilli bacterium | reverse complement strand
ATTAAAAATGTTTTATAATCCAGAAAAAGAAAATACAGATGTTAATGTTTCAAATATTGTATCAAATATTGCTGATTATGGCTATACTTTGGATGATAGAGATACACCATATATGCAAGAAACATTTAAAGAGTTAGAAGAAATATTAAATAGTAGTGAAGTGGATTATGATGCTTATGCAGAGGTTTTAGCTAAATTATTTGTTATTGATTTTTATACTTTAGATAATAAAATCAATAAATATGACATAGGAAGTTTAGAATATATTGCAAGTAGTGTTGCTGATATGTTTAAACAAAAAGCGATAGATACTATTTATAGAGATATTATTGATAATACTTACAAAGATAGAATTCAGGATCTTCCGGAAATTACAAATGTTAATGTTTTAAAGGTTGAAGAAGCTACATATACTTTAAATGATGAAGAATTGCCTGCTGTTAAGATAGAAATGGAATATGAATATAAAGAAGATTTGGGGTATGATAATAATGGGACTGTTTATATGATTAGAAATGCTAATAAATTAGAAATTGTTTCATATAGTCCTAGTATTCAAGAAATTTAAAAAAGAAAGGAAATATTTATGAAAAAGTTTGATCCAATTGATATTTTTTTAATCGCTCTTATAACTACTTATTTTATAACATTACTTTGTATTGGAATAACTTTTTTATGTAAATGTTTCAATAGAAAAAAGGAAGTTGCAGAAAATTTAAATGCTAGCGAAGTTAGCAAAAACGATGATATCTTAAAGAAAAATATAGATATTAAAAAGAAAGATAAAAAAAGGAAGGCAAAGAAATCTTGGAATGTTAAATCTTTAAAAGCAAAAATTATTAACTCAAAAGTTTTTAGAAAATTGTTTATGAAAAAAGTAAAAGTTAAGAAGTTAAATACAACAAAAGTTTTAACGCCACAGAAAGCTAAAATAACTGAAACTACAAATAATAAAAAATTAGCAACTAAAAACAATAAAACTAATAATAAATCGCTAATTACAGCAGAAGAAAAAGTTACATCTAATAAAAAAACAAATGCTAATAGCAAAAAGAATGTAAATAATGGAAAGAAAAATAGTACTCAAAGAAAGAATAACTCTAAAAAACAAGTTAAGAAAAAGAAGAAGAAGTCTACAAAGAAAAAACAAACTAAAAAAAGAAGCTCTAAAAAATGACAAACTGCTATTTATTAGCGGTTTTTTATTTTTTCTAGGTGTTTGCCCTATTCATGATTAAATCTTTTCATACTATATTTTAGGAGGTAATTTGAAGTGTTATTTGAAGATAATGATTTTGACATTAATATGGCTTTTTTTATTCCTGATGTAAATTTTAATCGAGAAGTAGATATCTTAAGTCCAATGGAAGGATTTTTAAGAGGTAATATGTTTAAGGATGAATATGAACCATATAAAAACTTGACATATTTTAAACTTAAACCTAGTAATGAAAAAGAGATGGAATTATATAAGATTATGGCTTTATCTTTTGCAATAAATGATTTAAATCTTTATTTGGATTTACATCCTGATAATAAAGAAGTTCTGGATTTATTTAAAAAGTATGTTATGGAAGAAGAAGAATTATGTCGTAAATACGTTAAAAAATATGGCCCATTAGAAGTTTGTGAAGTAACTGGTAATAAATTTAATTGGGTTGATAGCCCGTGGCCTTGGGATGGATTTGGGGGTAGTATGTATGTTTAAATATGTAAAACACACTAATTATCCAATAGAAATAAAGAAAAAAGATCTTAAAATGGCGAAGTATTTAATTACCCAATTTGGTGGCGCTAATGGAGAATTAGGAGCAGCTATGCGTTATTTTTCTCAAAAATTTAGCATGCCGGATGACTATGGTAAAGCTTTGCTTAATGATATTGCTACTGAGGAATTAGGACATTCAGAGATGATTGCTTCTATGGTTCATCAATTAACTAAAAATGCAACAGTTAAAGAACTAGAAGAAGCTGGACTTGGTAGTATGTTTGCTGATCATGGTAAAGGAATATATCCTACTGATGCTTCAGGTGTTCCATTTACAGTTTCTTACTTTGCTGTTACTGGTGATCCACTTGCAGATTTAATGGAGGATATGGCTGCAGAACAAAAAGCTAGAGCTACTTATGAGAATTTAATTAATTTAACTGATGATGAGGATGTAATTAGAATATTGCTTTTTTTAAGGCAAAGAGAAATTGTCCATTATAACCGTTTTAAAGATTTATTTTTGTATTATAAAAAAAAGGGATATTAAAAACTAGCAAATGCTAGTTTTTAAGTTTTTTTATAACATATTTTTTCGTTTTAATATGAACGCTATTAAAAGAGATAATAGTAGTGATATAATGATTATTAGTATAAAACTAAATGGTGAATCTCCTAAATTCCCTAATGGTACATTCATACCGATAAAAGAAGCTACCATGGTAGGAATAGAACAAACTATCGTAATACTGGCTAGAAATTTCATAACATCATTTAAATTATTAGATATAATTGTTGCATAAGTATCTGTCATACTTGATAGAATTTCACGATAAAGAGATGCCATTTCTATAGCTTGTTTGGTTTCAATTAGAGCATCTTCTAATAATTCAATACTTTCTTTTTCGATTGTTATAATTGTACCTTTGGCAACTTTTTCTAAAGCAATCTCATTGGCCTTCAAAGAAGTAATAAAATATACTAAGGTTTTTTCAATATTTAAAAGATTTACTAATTCTTTGTTATTTGTAGACTTTAATAAAACTTTTTCTTTACTATCTATGTATTCATTAATACTTGTTAATTCCTTTTGATAAATACCTGCTACCATTATGAATATTTGTAAGATAAAACTTGATTTACCCTTTGTTTTAAAATTGGGAATATCGCCGTTTTTAAAAAAATCTAAAAATGGTTGTTCTTTTAATGATACAGTTATTAAAAAACCTTTTTCACTAATAATTATGCCTAAAGGATTAGTTTTATATTTATGTTTATAAGCATTATCAGCTACATAAGGTGTATCAAGTATTATTAAAGTTTCCTCATCTCGCTTTTCAATTCGAGGTAGTTCTTCTTCATCTAAGAGCTTTATTATAAGATCTTTATCTATCCCAGTTGTATTAGTAACTTCGTTTATTTCTTCAATAGTTGGATTTACTAGATCAATCCAACTTTCTTTTTTAACCAAATTTGTACTTTTTAGTTTTTTGTTTGCTACTTCATAAATATTTATCATATTATTCACCTTAATATTATTTTACCACAATATTAATTATTTTGCTCTTAAAGTTTACAATTTTGTTAAAATATTGTCTTCATTAATTATTATGTCTAATTCCTTTTGAATCTTTTCTAAAGTTTTTAATATTTTCTTTTTTTCTTTTTCGGTTTTATATTCCCCATTTTCAAGTATATAAATTAAGTAACGACTAGCAGCAACAACAAGTAATCTTTTGGTTAACACTCCTGCTTTTAATCCTTTAAATCCCTTTAGCCAGTATTTATAAGCTAAATAAGCATTAAAATACCAATAATGGATATCTAATATCTCATCATAATAACTTTCAGCAAGATCCATTTCTTCTTTTTTATAACAGATAAAATATACCTCAACATTTTCTTCTTTACTTTTATACATATGTTCGCCTCTTTTCTACGAGTTAATCATAATATATTTTAAAAGTTATGTCAAATGTTAGATTTAGTTAAAATGTTAGCTAAAATTGTTAAAACGAAGGCTTAAAAGTTTAATTTTAACTACTAAATTGGTTATAATCTTATTCAATTTATATAAATTTAATAAATTTTAAATTTTTGCAAAAAAAATAACTCCTAAGAGTTATTCATCAACTTCACCTACTATATATAGATTTAATTTAAGATTTTCACCGGCTATTTCATCTGGAACTAAATCTTCATCTAACCATAATCTTAGACTTTTACTTGTTCCGGTTTGACCAGAGGCAATAGTTCCTGTATCTATTTGATAATATGTTGTAGTTCCTTCTGTTATGGTAGGTAAGCTTGTTAAAACGCTCGCACTAGTTCCATTTGTAGATACTTTAACATAACTTAAATCTACTGTATTACCACTAACACCATAGATATATAAATAATATGTAGCTGGTAAATCGCTGGCTGTGTTTGATGGTGTATAAGTTATTGGTTCTGATGTTAAGCCGTCAGATGTAGTCATTGGGTCCGATAAATTAACTGTTGTCGCTGATATTGTAACCCTTAAATATCCTGCTGTTATGACCTGATCTTGGGTATTTCTGCTTACATCAAAAAATATAGCATAACTAACACCGATAACTGCTATTGTTATTAATATTACAGCTATTGCAATAATTGTTGTTTGTTTCTTGATAATATCCTTTATCTTCATATACTATCACCGTATTTTAATAATACCATAAATTGGGGATAAAATACAAGATAATTTTAACACTTTTTTAAAAATATGTTAATTCTTCTAACTTATATGAATAAATTATAGCTAATTCTTTTAAATTTGTCATAATTTTATATCCTTTTCTTGATGATTTTACATAATCTGTTGCTAAAGTGTAAACATAGTGATTATTCTTTTTTTCTTTAGGAAAGTCTTTCAATAAATAATTTTGCTTATTTATTGAAATAGCAATATAATCACAGTCTTTTTCTGTAATAAGTAATAGACGATATTTTTCTTCATTGGTGTATTCGTTTTCAATAATAACATTATCATAGCCATCTACATTGTTAATCGCTAATTTTAGTTTATTTTCGTTTACTAAGGAATTAGCTAAATTAATATTATTTCGATAATGATTCCATACGGGAATTGATAAAATTGTAAATAAAATAATTATAATTATTTTAAAAATTGTTTTATTAATTATTTTGTTAATTATTTAAACCACCTGAATGAAATATACTTTAACACTTTTTGGCTTTTTTGTCAAAAAAAATAAGCAAAAAATGCTTATTTAATAACAATATTAACTATTTTACCTTTAATTACAATTATTTTTACAATTTCTTTACTTGCTATATGTTTTTGAACGTTTTCATTTAGCAAAGCTTTATTTTTAATTTCCTCTTCTGTTTCTTCTTTTCTGATGGTTATTTCACCTCGTAATTTGCCATTTACTTGAATACCAATTGTTATATTGTTATCTATGGTTTTTTCTTCATCATAAGTTGGCCAAACAGATTCACAAATTGGCATAAACCCTAATTGTTCATTTAATTCTTCAGTAATATGAGGAGCTATAGGATTTAAAAGTGTTAATAATACTTTATAATCACCTTTAGTAATATTTTCTTTTTCATCATATTTATTAGCTAAAATCATGAGGGTTGATATAGCTGTATTATATCCTAAATGAGTTAAATCATATTCTATTTTCTTAATACTTTTGTTAATAATAACTTCTAAATCTTTAGAGTAATTATCATTATCAACTACTTTATCTTTTAGACGAATAACTTTGTCTATAAATCTTTTACAGCCTTTAAGAGAGTCGGTACTCCATGGTGAATCTTGTTCATAATCTCCCATAAACATTTCATATACTCTTAAAGTATCAGCTCCATAAGTACGTACAATATCATCAGGATTAATAACGTTTCCTTTAGATTTGCTCATTTTACCGTTATCACTGCCTAAAACCATACCGTGACTAACACGAGTATCAATCATTTCTTTATTCGGTACTAAACCAATGTTATATAAGAATTGAACCCAGAATCTAGCATAAAGTAAATGTCTTGCTGTGTGTTCCATGCCACCATTATACCAGTTTACTTTGTTCCAGTATTTCATTGCTTCCATACTTGCAAATTCATGGGTGTTATGAGGATCCATAAATCTTAAGAAATACCAAGATGATCCAGCCCAGTTTGGCATTGTATCAGTTTCTCTTTTAGCAGGAGCACCACATTTAGGACAAGTTGTGTTTACCCAGTCAGTTATTTTAGCAAGTGGCGATTCGCCATTATCAGTAGGCTCGTATTCAGCAACATCTGGTAATAATAAAGGTAGATCATTTTCATTCATTGGTACCCATCCACAAGTATCACAATAAATCATAGGAATAGGCTCTCCCCAAAATCTTTGTCTTGAGAAAATCCAGTCACGCATCTTGTAATTAACTTTTCTTTTTCCTATTTTATTTTCTTCTAAGTATTCTAGCATTTTATTGATACCGTCTTCTTTATTTAAGCCATTTAAGAAGGAAGAATTAATATGAATACCGTCACTTTCCATAGCACCTGGGGCATTTGCATATTCAAAAGTTTTCTTATGAAGACCATCTGCTATTTCGTTTTCAATTGTTTTTTTGTCTACCCATTCTACACTGAATTTTTCGTCTTCGTCAAGATTCTCTTTTTGTTTTTTGCTACTTACTAATTTGAATAGGAAACCAGTTGATT
>CALVHJ010000076.1 GCA_944327425.1 uncultured Bacilli bacterium | reverse complement strand
TACTTGTATAGCTTCTTCTTCATCCTCTTTTTCATCACTATCTGACAAAGCCGGTATTTCTAAAGAAATATTATCTATTTTATCAACCTCTAATTTAGATTCAACCTCATCTAAAGATGTAAATAAAGCTATAGGTACTAAAACAATTACTACTAAAACAAGTATTCTATTCATACGCATCTCCTTTTAATTAATTATATGAAGAGCCAAAAAAAATTATTTATACAAAAATCTCTTATTATCTTTAATAAATTTATATTGTAAAAACATCCAATTTTAAGGTATAATAAATATAAAGTAAAGAGGGACGCAAAATGAAACAATTATTAAAAAATATGTATGTTGACAACAAACGAATTTTACTTCGCTGTGATTTTAATGTACCAATGGTAAATGGAAATATTACTGATGAAAGCAAAATTATTAAAAGCCTAGAAACTATTAATTATTTATTAAGTAAAAACTGTAAGATAATAATACTAAGTCATTTAGGAAGAGTTAAAACAGAGGAAGATAAAGCTAAAAACTCTTTAATGCCTGTTAAAAACAGTTTAGAAAGGTTATTAAATAAGCCTATTAAGTTTGCTAACGATATTTTATCAGAAGAAACTAAAAATATGGCTCTAAATTTACAAAGCAAAGAAATATTATTACTTGAAAATACCCGGTTTTTAGACATACCTAATAAATGGGAAAGCACTCTAAATGAAGAGGTTGCCAAAAAAATAGCTTCTCTTGGCGAAATATTTGTTTTTGATGCCTTTGCCGTTGCCCATCGTAATCACACTACCGTAACAGGAATACCTAAATATCTTCCTAACTGTCTAGGCTTTTTAGTAGAAAAAGAAAAAAACATGTTAGATAGTATCATCTTAAATCCCCAAAAGCCCTTTACAGTTATTATGGGTGGTGCCAAAGTAGATGACAAATTAAAAATAATTAAATCTTTATTACCAAAATGTGAACATTTATTAGTAAGTGGGGGCATTGCCAATTCTTTTCTAAATGCACTGGGATTAAATGT
Source organism: uncultured Bacilli bacterium (assembly GCA_944327425.1). Classification (GTDB taxonomy): domain Bacteria; phylum Bacillota_I; class Bacilli_A; order RF39; family UBA660; genus Caccenecus. The sequence goes on along the minus strand of CALVHJ010000076.1, from coordinate 5,442 downwards.
AGGAGCTTCCCTAAAAACAGATAATCCCGACATAACAAGCGAACTTAAAAGTTTAATGCTTAAATATAAGGAAAAATTTGCTTTCCCTCTTGATGCCATCGTAACAACCACTTACGATAATACCCCAGATATGAAAAATATTAACGAAATTGATACTAATGATATTATAAAAGATATTGGATCTAATACTATCCGTAAATATAAAAATATTATTATGTCTAGTAAAACTGTTTTTATAAATGGAACTATGGGAATTTATGAAGAAAAAGCTTTTGCTAATGGCACCAGTGAAATATTTAACATTTTAAAAGAAATAAAACAAAATGTTGTAATAGGCGGGGGAGACACCTTAGGAGCCCTAAACACTTTAGGATTTAAAGACATTTTTCCGAATATATCTAGTGGAGGAGGAGCCACTTTAGAATATATTGCTAACGGTCATTTACCAGGAATAGAAGCTATAAGAGAGGAAGATAAAATTGAAACACTTGATTTGTAATTTAAAAGCTAATAAAAGTTATTCCGAAATGCTTACTTACAAAGAAGCTTTAAAAAAAATAAATTATAAATCATTAAATTTCATTTTTGCTCCAACTTCATTATATTTATCTCTTTTTAAAGATAGTAATATTAATTTATGCATCCAAGATATTGCTTTAAATGAAGATCTAAACTTAACAGGTGATATTTCTCTAAATCAAATAAAAAATCTTGATGTGAAATATGCCATAATTGGCCACTATGAACGCCGAAAATACTATAAAGAAACTGAATATCAAATATTATCAAAAATAAAACATGCCTTAAATAATGATATTAAAGTAATTTACTGTCTTGGGGAAACTTTAGAAGAAGCTAGTAGAAAAGTAGAATATCAAGTCTTAGAAAAACAAATTGCCCGCATATTTAATAATCTATCAAATGAAGAAATAAAAAACATCATTATAGCTTACGAACCAGCTTATTTAATTGGCACTGATACTCCATATGATATTTTAAAAATTAGATCAATGATTTTATTTATTAAACGTATAATTAAAGATTATTATGCAATAAATATTGATGTTGTTTTTGGCGGTAACATCAATATTGAAAACATCAATGATCTTTTAAAGCTAAACATTTTAGATGGTTTTATTATTTGTTCATCTATTTTAAACCCCGAAAATATTCCTAAAATAATTGCCAAAATGACAACTTAGTAACAGTTGTTATTTTTTTTGACAAACATCGACACAAGTTTACACAACTAGACAAAAGATTTACTAGTATATTGTCTACTTATGTGCTATAATGATCTTGCGTGTAGTAAATAATAACTAATTTGAAGGAGATTAAAATGGAAAACTTAACAAGAGTTTTAGTAGTAGATGACAATGAAAATATTACTACTAAAATCGAAAAACAATTTAGTAGTCACGCAGTAATCAAAGTAGTAAAAGTAATTAATAATGGAGCTGATGCCCTAAATTACATTATTAATCACAAAAACGAATATGATATTATTTGTATGGATATCATACTTCCTAAAGTTGATGGCTTAACCATCTTAGAAAGAATGAAACAAGAAAACATCAAGAAAAAAGTAATTGTTTTAACCAGTTACAAAAAAGAATATACCATCAACAAAACTAACAATTATGGCGTAAGTTATTACATGCTAAAACCATTTAGTATGCTAGCTTTAGAAACAAGAATTATTGAACTTGCTAAAAGAGAAAATTTAAAAGCTATTGAACTAAATGAACAAGAACGAGAACTTCATGTAGCGATTAGTAAAATACTACACCAATTAGGAATACCAAGTCATATTAAAGGCTATTCTTACATAAGAGAAAGCGTATTCTTATTTTATAAAAACAATGATAGCTATAGTGGCATAACCAAAGAAATATATCCTGAAGTCGCTCTTCGTTTCTCAACTACGGCCTCACGTGTAGAAAGAGCAATAAGACACGCTATTGAGGTAAGTTGGAATAGAGGAGACTATGATTTAATGGAAGAGATATTTGGTAATAGTGTAGCTTTTGAAAGAGCTAAACCAACCAATTCCGAATTTATTGCAACGATAGCGGATCGTCTTCGTTACGATAAAAAATTATTACAAGTATGAAAGGGGATGCAAATCCTTTTTTTCGTGGATATTTGTATTTTTTGTAAAACTATGTTATTATTAAAAATGAAAAAGGTGAAATTATGCGAAAAATTTTAACAGTGGTTTTAGACGGTTTTGGATATCGTGAAGAAGAATATGGAAATGCCATTAAAATGGCTGATACCAAAAATTTTGACAAGTTATGGAATACCTATCCCCATACAACTTTATATGCTTCCGAGGAATATGTTGGCCTAAATGCTGGCGAATTTGGTAATAGTGAAATAGGGCACATGACTATTGGTGCCGGCAGAAAGATTATTCAACATGGCCCCCGAATTACCGAATTTCTAAAAAATATTAATAAAGACAATTTATTATTTAATGAACTTATTAAAGAAGCTCAAGAAAAAACTATTCATATTATCGGATTATATAGTAATGGCTTAGTTCATTCAAATCTTGAACACTTTTTAAGTATGTATAATATATTAAAGGAAAACAATGCTAAAAAAATAAACTTTCACTTAATAACTGACGGTCGAGATACCAAAGTAAATGCTGCTCTAAATTTTATAAAAGATCTTGAAGAAAAAATAGCTGATGATCAAGCTACAAATATAGTTAGTATTTGTGGAAGATATTATGCCATGGATAGAGATACAAATTATGATCGAACTAAAATATATTATGATCTTTTAACTAAAGGAATTGGCATTAAAGCTAAAAGTGCTACAGACGGTATATTAATGCTTTACAAAAAAAATCAAACTGATGAATTTTTATATCCGTTAATAATTAACCCTAATGAAACTATCAAAGATGGAGATATTATTTTATGGATGAACTTTAGAAGCGATAGAGCTAAACAAATAATATCAGCTCTAACTAATGAAGACTTTGAAGAATTTCCTACATATAAATACAAAGATTTAAAAGTATATAGTTTCTTCCCTCTTGATAAAAATATAAAAACAAACAATTTTTTAGAAGATATTAATGTAACTAATCCCTTAGGAATTTATTTAAGTACACTTGGGGTAACACAAGCTAGAATTGCCGAAACAGAAAAGTATGCCCATGTTACTTATTTCTTTGATGGCATGTACAATGGTAAAATTGATAAATGTGAAAAAATACTTATACCCTCACCCAAGGTTGAAACATATGATTTACTACCAGAAATGAGTGCTATTGAAGTAACAAAAAAAGCTATTCATGCCATGGAAAAAGATACAGATTTTATCTTTATGAATTTAGCTAATCCCGATATGGTAGGTCATACTGGTAATTTAGAAGCAACAATAAAAGCTGTTACCACCGTTGATGTCTGTTTAGAAAGATTATATGAAGTAGCCACTGATAATTTTTATACGATGATTATTTTAGCCGATCACGGTAATGCTGATATCATGCTAGATGAGTTTAATAATCCAGTAACTACTCATACTACTAGCAAAGTACCATTTATTATAACAGACTTAAATGTTGAATTAAAGAAAAGTGGAGACTTAACTAATGTTGCCCCAACTATATTAGAATACATGGATATAGCCTTACCTGAAGAAATGGCTAATACCCCATCCCTTTTCATAAATAAATAGTGTTAATAATATTGTAGTTATTAACACTATTTTTGTAAAATAGAATTTACAAAAATAGCATATTTAGAAAATTTGTAAACTACATTTTACAAAATTGACATTTAACTAAAAAAATGATATAATACTAATGGAGGAATAAATTATGATAGAAAGACCAACCTATTTAGCTCAATTAATTAGTTTTAAAGAAAAGGACTTAATAAAAATAGTAACAGGAATAAGAAGATGCGGTAAATCAACTTTGTTTGATTTATTTATAGAGTATCTACTATCCCAAAACATCGATAAAAACCAAATAATCCGTATCAACTTAGAAGAATATGAATTTAATGACCTTAAAGATTATAATGACCTATATCAATACGTAAATTCTAAGCTCCTACCAGATAAAATTAATTATGTTTTTATTGATGAAGTACAAAATATTAGTAAGTTTCAAAAAGCTTGTGACAGTCTATACGTTAAAAAGAATGTAGACTTATATATTACTGGATCTAATTCTCTATTATTATCTGGTGAACTAGCAACCCTTCTATCCGGAAGATACATTGAAATAAAGATGTTACCTCTATCTTTTAAAGAATATATATCATCCACAAGTGATAATGATATCGAAAAAAAATATGTAGACTACATCACTAAAAGTTCTTTCCCTTATACCCTAAAATTAAATAACTACAAAGATATAAGAATGTATTTAGACGGACTATATAACAGTGTCATCGTAAATGATATAGTAAAAAGAAATGATATAGCAGATATAAGTATGTTAAAAGACATAATAAAATACATGTTTGATAATATTGGTAATATATGCTCTAGTACTACTATTGCCAATACCATGACATCTAAAGGTAGAAAAATAACAGTTCCTACAGTCGAAAAATATCTAGAAGCCATAACAGAAGCATACGTTCTATATAAAGTACCAAGATATGATGTAAAAGGCAAAAATCTCTTATCAACAGGTAGTAAATATTACATATCTGATGTTGGCTTAAGGCATTATTTATTAGGAAGTAAAAATATGGATAATGGCCGTATATTAGAAAATATTGTATATTTAGAATTAATTAGAAGAGGTTATGATGTATATATTGGAAAAAATAATGATACAGAAATAGATTTTGTAGCCATAAATGAATATGGGGAAGAATATTATCAAGTAGCTTATACCGTAAAAGAAGAAGCAGCACTTAAAAGAGAATTAAAAGCACTTGAAAATATCAAAGACCATAATCCAAAATTTCTATTAACAACTGATTACACCCCCTATACTTCCTATAACGGAATTAAAAAGTTAAATGTATTTGATTGGTTATTAGGCAAAATATAAAATAGTGTAGATAACACCGATGTTACCAACACTATTTTTTAGTTTCAATAGTAATAATTAAATTTTCCTTTTCAGCTATTTTAAGTAATAATTCAAAATCAAAATTTCTTTGCCCATATTCATAATACTGAATAGCATTTCTTGTTTTACCAAGCATAGCTCCAAATTCCGTTTGTGTCTTACCACTATTTTCTCTAATCATTCGAAATATCTCATTAGCACGATAGTTATTAGCAATAATTTTCATAATCCACCTCTTGACAAGCATACAAAATGTTGGTAGAATAAAAGTGAAAATACCAACGTTTTGTTGGTATATTAAAGTATTCTTATTGTAAAATCATTGAAGTAAAGCTTCACAAGAAAGAGAGTAAGTTTATGAAATTCGAGGTATTAAAAAAAGATAA
>CALVHJ010000075.1 GCA_944327425.1 uncultured Bacilli bacterium | reverse complement strand
GTTTTAGGCGTAATACTACTTATTGTAGCAGTGATTAAAGGAGAAGATAGAAGTGATAAAGTTAGTAAGTGATGAAAAAGATATTAGAATAGATAAATATTTAGCTAATATTCTTGATTATTCAAGAGAATATATTGGAAAATTAATTGATTCTAAATTAGTTTTAGTTAATGAAAAAGTAGTTAAAGCTAGTTATAAAGTTAGTTTAAATGATGAAATTGTAATTCATGATGAAGAAATGAAGATAGAGACCAATATTCTGCCTGTTAAAATGGATTTGGATATTGTTTATGAAGATGAATATTTAATGGTTATTAATAAACCTAGTGGACTTGTTGTTCATCCGGGAAATGGAAATTATAATAATACACTTGTAAATGGTCTTATGTATTATACTAATAGTTTAAGTAATGTAGGTGGGAATGTTCGACCAGGAATAGTTCATAGAATTGATAAAGATACAAGTGGTTTATTATTGATAGCTAAGACTAATCAAGTTCACGAATTATTAGCAGATGATTTTAAAAATAAAAGAATTAAAAGAGAATATATTGCTTTATTAAATGGAGTATTTAAAGGGGGAAGTGCTACTATTGATGCTCCTATTGGTAGAGATAAGTTTAATAGAGAGAGAATGGCGGTTTTAGAAGGTGGTAAGAATGCTGTAACTCATATGAAAGTAATAAAAAGATATGATAAATATACTTTAGTTAGTTGTATTCTAGAAACAGGACGTACTCATCAAATTCGGGTTCATATGGCCTATATTGGGTATCCAATTTTTAATGATCCGGTGTATTCGAAAAAGGAAGCTACTAGTTTTGGACAATTTCTTCATTCTTATAAAATGAATTTTGTACATCCTATTACGAAAAAAGAAATGGAGTTTATATGTCCACTTCCAAAATATTTTCAAGAATTCTTAGATAGTTTAGAAAAATGATAGTAAAGATAAATTGCTTTAGTAGTTATATAGAGTAATAGGTTTTTAGTATTATACCAACAATTATAGCAGTTAATATAAAATAGATTAAAGGAAATGTTTTTACTTCGTGAAATATTTCTTTTATTTTTAAATTTAGAATAAAAGAACTTATAAAAAGCATAATGCTGATAATAAGACTATATATGAGATCATTAAAGTGCAAGTAATAGAGTGGTAATATGATAAGAAAAAGAAAATTTAGGATAATGTAAAATAAATTGTCATGATTAATATTTTCGAGATAGATAAAATAATAGGTTACAATGAAAATAAGAATGATAAATGTTAAGTAAAATATCAAACTCATGTTTCCACCTCTTTACTAAATATATGTTTTGTTATAAAATAAAAGTACAGGTGGTGAAATAGTATGCATTTTAATATAATTAATAAAAATGATGAAATTGTTATGTCATTAGTTCATTACTTTATTACTGAAGAAAATTATACGCCTATAGTTGTTAGAGGTGTAAAAGATGAAATTTGGTTAGAAAATTTGGATGGTCCTTATCGGATAATTCGAATTAATTCTAATTATATACATAATGATGAACAATACAAATTTGATATTTTTAAAACTAAGAAAGTAGTAGAGCAAATTAAGAAAAAGACCTTATCAATAAGTATGAATACCTTAAATATATTTGTAAATCTTGGTGATAATGTTCATATGAATGAAGAAGAGGGAGAAAAAAATATATCTTCTATTAAGTTTACAGATATTGATGCTATATTAAAAGATAAGAATATCGTTAAAGTATTTCCTAACATTAAGAATAAATTAATTAAAGATAAAGCAGGAATTGATTTAATTGTTAATGTTACAAATGATATTAATGCTAAAACGGTAGAAGATAATAAAGTATTTACCAAAATATTTGAGCCAAAAAAAGCTATTGTGACCCCAATTATTATTGCTTTGTGTGTTTTGATGTTTATTGCTACTTATATTTGGGGTAGGGGTAGTGAAGATAGTATTACTCTTTTACTTTTTGGGGCTAATTACAGACCTTTAGTGCAAATAGGTCAGGTTTGGAGACTTGCTACATCAATGTTTTTACATGCTGGTATTGTTCATTTGCTTGTTAATATGTATTCCCTTTACATTATTGGAAAGCAGTTGGAAGGATTCTTAGGTCGATTTAAATTTTTGATCGTTTACTTAGGAAGTGGAATATTAGGTTCTCTTTTATCTGTCGTTGTTCATTCTAGTATATCCGTAGGGGCTAGTGGAGCTATCTTTGGTTTGCTTGGTTCCTTATTATATTTCGGTTATCATTATCGTTTGTATTTGGGGACTGTTTTAAAAACACAAGTTATTCCTATTATTATCCTCAATTTGCTCATTGGTTTCCTTGTACCTGGAATTGATAATTTTGCCCATATTGGGGGATTAGTAGGAGGGTATTTACTTACTATGGCTTTAGGTGTTCCCGGAAAGTCTAAGAAAAGTGATCAAATTAATGGCATCATAGTTTTAGTTTTATTAGTGGCATTTTTAAGTTATATGCTTTTTGGTTATTTGAGGTAAAAATATATGGAGAGATTACAAAAGGTTATTGCTGAGGCAGGCATTACTTCAAGAAGGAAAGCGGAAGAACTTATTTTAAAGGGTAAAGTAAGAGTTAATGGTCATGTTGTAGATGAACTTGGGACAAAAGTTAAGGGAAATGATGTAGTAGAAGTAGACGGTGTTATGATAAATAAAGATATAGTAAAGAAATATTATTTGCTTAATAAACCTAGAGGCGTAATTTCAAGTGTTAGTGATGATAAAAATAGATCAACGGTTAGAGATTATATTGATACTGATGAGAGAATATATCCGGTGGGGAGACTTGATTATGATACAACAGGACTTATTATTTTAACAAATGATGGAGAATTAGCTAATTTGCTTATGCATCCGAAAAATAAAATACCTAAGACTTATGTTGCTAAAATAGAAGGCTTATTAAATAAAGATGATATTGATCGACTTCGCAGTGGTATTATGGTTGATGGACGAAAAGTTTATCTAGAAAATTTTAAGATAAGAGATAAAAATTTTGAGAAAAAAACGTCGATAGTGGAAATTACAATTGTTGAAGGAAGAAACCATGTTGTGAAAAAAATATTTGAAAGTTTGCATCATCCCGTAATTCGTTTATCAAGAATTGGTATAGGATTTTTAGGTATTGGAAATTTAGCAAGTGGTGAATATCGAGAACTTTCAATTAAAGAAGTTAAAAAGTTGTATAGTCTAAAGTAAAATTAGACTTTTTTCTTTGGAAAAAATAAAAAAGAGGATTATTCCTCTTCAATACTAATAGCACTGGTTGGGCAAGAAGAAATGGCACTTGCTAAATCAGCACTTTCTAAGTTTTCGTTGTTGGTTGCGTGACTTAATCCTTCATCATTAAATTCAAAATGTTCAGGATCAATAGATACACATGCTCCACAACCGATGCATGCTTCATCATTTACAATAATTTTTTTCATATAAATTCTCCTTATCAGTTTAATTATATCAAAACTTTTTAAAAATGGAAATATAAAGCCTTTAAAATATGAAAAAAATATGTTATCATTATATTGAAGGATCGTGTGTGCATGAAAACAAGAATGGAAAAATATTATGATGAAGAAAATAATAATATTGCTTTGAGACAACAAAAGAACGAAAGTCTTTATGAAAATCTTAATGATTATGAAGTAGATGACTATAAAATAGAAGCTAATGCTACAGTTCTTGATAATAATGCTAAAAATATTGATGTTGAAAAAATTAAAAAAATTTTGGATACTAAATATAATAAAAGCCCTAAAAGAAGAAGTATTGTGGTTGATGATAGTGATTATGAAGAACCAGATATTAGCTTAGATGAAACAAGAGAATATGATATTAATGCTATTTTAGAGCGGGCTAGAAGCGAAAAAGAAGATGATTATGAAAAAGAAAGACTTAAGAAAATACGTGATACCCAATATGATATTTTAAATAGTCTTGATATTGAAGGGGAAGAAAAAGATGAAGAAAAAACAGAAAATAATGAACTTATGGATTTGATAAATACAATTACGGCAAAAGAACTAGAAATAAAAGAGCAAAAAAAAGATAGTGATCTTGATCCTCTGGATATTCTTACAGACTTAAAGGGTAGTGATGATACTGTTGTAGTTGATGGAGTACATACGGAGGAAGAAAGTGTGGGGGAAACATCACCTATTATGTCTTTAGAGGAAGCTGATAAGATTAAGCCGACAATTATGGAAAATAAAACTCAAGATTTGACGAATACTTTACAATTTACCCAAAGTGATTTTGATGATTTTAATGATCTTAAAAAAGAGGTTAAATCAAGTAGAGCACTTATTTATATTATAATTGTAATTGTATGTTTGATTTTAATTGCAGGTATAATTATATTTTTAAATTATTTTTTAAATCTTTCTCTCTTTTAGTGCATATACTCTAATATGAGAAATGGTTTTAAAAGTATACGTAAATATCATGGTAAAATGTTATCAAAAATAGTTTTGGCTACAATTATTTTTGTTATCTTGTTTACCATTTTTTTGTTATCTAAGTTTACAAATAATTTAAATAGTTCTTTATTAGAAATTAGTACTAATGAAATTACAAGAGTTACTTATAAGTTTATTACAGAAAAATTAGATAGTAAGGTTTTTAGTGATACTAATTTAGAAGATATTTTGATTATTAATAAAAATGATGATGGTGATATATTATATGTTGATTTTAATTTAAAACAGGCTTATGTTGTTCTTGATCAAGTATCGGCTATTTTAAATGATTCTTTTAACGCTTTAGAAAGTGGTAATGCATCGGTAGCTTTTTTAGATCAAGAGTTATCACATGATCTTGGTAGTATGGTTTTACTAGTGCCAATAGGAAGTAGTTTTAATAATCTATATTTTTATAATTTAGGTCCTAAAATACCTGTACGTATTAATTTTATTGGTTCTGTTCTTACTAATCTTAAAACAAAAGTTACTAATTATGGTTTAAATAATGCTTTGGTAGAAATGTTTGTTTATATTGAATTTAAGACGCAAATTATGAGTCCGTTTCAAATTGAAGAAATTACCCTTGAATATGATGCTGTAATAGCAGAAATGATGATTGAGGGTAAAGTTCCAAGTTTTTATGGCGGCACAATAGAAAAAGAAAGTAGTATTTATACTAAGAATTAATTAAGCATTATTGCAAGAAAAAAAGTTGTTAATTTCTAACAACGTTTTAGCAATAATGGTAGCGGGAGAGGGGATCGAACCCCCGACCTACCGGGTATGAAAAAAAAGCTCTAACTAGTGATATAGTGTAAAATATCAAAAAAGCCTTTATTTTTAAGGCTTTTTATTGTTTGCAAAATTTGAGTAAGTTTGAATAGATTTGATTAAACATAAGTAAATTTGAATTATTTTTTATAAAAAATAACTAAAATTTAACTACAAATTTTTTATGATATTTAATAGATAAATTGTAATTTAATGTTTTGTATTAAGCACATATTAATTTAACTTTTTAATTTAAGTCTTGTATCAAGTTTGAATTTCTTTCTTTTGGGATTTCCCTCAACTCTATAAATCGCATTATTTCTAATATCATAAATAACAGACCATACTGTATCAGCATCATTTTTTCTATCATATTGACACATAAATCCATACTTTCCTGATAAAATATCTCTAATTAAATCAAATGAATAATTGTCTTTTAGATTTTTTAATGTGTTATATGCAACGAAATATCGTTCTTCTGCTTTCCAAGTATCAATTTCATAATTATTATAATGTTTCATTTTATTAGAATTGAAATCATTAGTAGCCACTATAAAATTACCATCTTTATTTGGTCTTATTATTTCTATTTCTTCGCAATTACACTCAACAACTACAATATTACCAGTTCGATCCGCAATAGTTAATGTTTGCTGTGATGCGATAGGAATACTTTGTAGGAAAGATAATGCTTCATCAGTTGTTTTACATTTTTCAAGTAAATATCTTACTATCATACCAGCATTAAAGCCTGCTTTTATTATGGTAGGATAGATAAATGTTAAGCCTACTGCTAAACCATACTCATTAATTCCATCTTCCATTTCTATAAATGCTGTTGTATTTCCATTAAAAGCATAAGCATTATCTAAATTATAAAGACAATTCATATATAATTTTTCTAACGATACTAAAAAATCACTATTTCTTCCAAAAAGAATGTTATTATTATCTTTAACTGCTATACAAGTACAATGATTATCAAATTCAAAGCAATACATACTTAATAAGAATGTATAAAAATCTTCATAAGAACTATGTTGTCCTTTTGCTAATCCTTTGATTTCTTCTAAAATTTCTGGATAATATTTTTCATATATGGGTAAACATTTTTTAGCAAATCTTTTTCTTTCTTCAGTTATTCTGAAAGTATGATTATTACTAATTATTTTCCCATTTTTATATAATAATTTGCCCCAATTAAAGCCTGCCTCATAATGGCTTTTTTTCAATCTTCCGTGATACATTT
>CALVHJ010000074.1 GCA_944327425.1 uncultured Bacilli bacterium | reverse complement strand
TCCCATTCTAGTGTTACATTAGCATCTTCCCCATTTACGGTACAATAACTAGTATCTAAAAGTTTATAATTACCTTCTGGCATTGTATTAGTGCTTTCTCCATCTACTACTATTGCTACTATATTTAAATCAGGTCTTACATAATTTACCTCACTATCTACAATTGGTACACTAGCAGTACTTCTATATTTTGCTCTCGTAAAATTTAGAACTACCGCACTAATTATTAATACTGCAAATACACCAATAATAATATTTCTTTTCAAATTATCTTTCTTTAATACTTGAAACTCCATCTTCTTTTCCCTCTTTCTTAGCACGCATACTATCACACTTATAAATATATTTCATTACCTTCGACAAAACTTGCTAAAACTTATCATTTTATTCTCATATATTTTTCTATGTTATATTTATACTATACAGTAATATTGAGAATTAGTCAATATAATTTGTGCTTTTTTATTTATATATTGTTATATTAATTTACTTTTTATTCTTTAAAACTATGTGTAGTTCTCTAATTAAACTTTTTGTGTAAAAATAGATATAAAGAAAGAGAGTTTATAATATGATGAGACTAAAAAAAGTAAGAATTTATGCTGATTTAAAGCAAAAAGAAGTAGCTGAAAACCTAGGTGTTACTAGAAATAGTTATAATATGTGGGAAAGAGAAAATGATATTATTCCTTTAAAACAACTTGATAAATTTTGTGAAATCTTTGATGTATCCCTAGATTATGTTTTAGGATTTAGTGAAACTTGGAAATATGAAAATACTCAAAAAATAAATCCCACTCTTCTTGCTAAAAGAATTAAAAGAATAAGAAGAGAAAATGACCTAACTCAAGATGATCTAGCAAAAATTCTTAATATTACTCGCTCTTCTATAAGCAAATACGAAAATGGTATCAACCTTGCCCTAACTTCATATATTATTGGCTTTTGTAAATATTTTCATATTAGTGCTGATTTTATCACTGGTAAAATTGATGAAGAAATAAAACTAGACTTAGAAGTTAAAAATTAGTTTAGTTTTTTATTGCCATATTTTGCCACTTGATTTAATACAATTGTTTGCTTATAATTAGATTGGTGATCAAAAATGGATAACGTTTATTTAAACAGACATTTTTTATGTATTGATTTAAAAAGCTTTTTTGCTAGTTGCGAATGTCTAGAAAGAAAACTTGATCCTTTTACTTATCCTTTAGTAGTAGCAAACCCCCATCAAGGTAATGGTGCTATAACTCTAGCCGTTACACCCTATTTAAAAAGTAAAGGAATTAAATCAAGAGGAAGATTATATGAAATACCCCCAAATATTAAATACACCATTGCCCCTCCGCGTATGAGTTTATATCTTGCTAAATCAAAAGAAGTTGTTCAAGTTTACTTAAAATATGTAGCCAAAGAAGATTTACATATATATTCTATTGATGAATGTTTTTTAGATATAACTGATTATTTAAAAATGTATGGCAAAACCGATTATGAACTAGCCCTAGACATATTAAAAGATATTAAAACATCAACTGGCTTATATGCCACTTGTGGTATTGGCCCTAACATGTTACTAGCTAAAATTAGTATGGATATTGAAGCTAAACATAATAAAGATTTTATTGCTAAATGGACTTATAAAGATATCCCTAATAAATTATGGCCTATATATCCTCTTTCTAAAATATGGGGCATTGGTCCTAGAATGGAAAGAAACTTAAACAAACTTAACATATATAACGTTTATGATTTAGCCCACTATGACCGTAACAAACTAAAACAAAAATTTGGAGTTATTGGTACTGAACTTTGGAATCACGCTAATGGTATTGATTTAAGTAGAATTAAAGACATGCAAAAAACTAAAGATAAATCTTATTCTCACAGCCAAGTTTTATTTAAAGATTATAATGGAGAAAACATCAAAATAATAATTAGAGAAATGGTAGAAGTTATAACTATCCGCTTACACGAAAATCATAAAACTTGCTCTAGCATTGGTCTTGGTATTGGTTATTCTAAAAGTGTAGGTGGAAGTTTCTATCATCAAATAAAACTAAATAATCCTACCGATAATGAATTAGAAATTTTAGCTAATGCTCTTATGATTTTCGATAAATTTTATGATAATTTGCCCATTAGAAAAGTAACCATATCATGTGGCATTCTAAAAGATAAAGATGGTATTCAACTAAATATCTTTGATAACATTAAAGAAGTAGAAGAAAAAGAACAAATAGCTAAAGCTATATTGGAAATAAAAGATAAATATGGCAAAAACTCTCTTTTAAAAGCTTCAAGTCTTCTTAATGATTCAACTATTCATGACCGTAACCAAAAAATAGGAGGTCACCATTCATGATTGATCGTGGTTTTGTTAAATGGCAGCCCTTTAATTCTCTTACTCCTCTAAAAAATACTATCAAAGAAATAGAAAGTGAAACTAAATCACCCAAACCCGAATTATTAGAAGATGCTCTAAATGTTATTAATAATGCTATATTAGAAGCATATTATAGTAAAGATGAAATCAATATTACTTATTATGAAAAAGGTAAACTTAAATATATTAATACAACTATCAAAAAAATAAATCCAAGCCTCAAAACTATTGAACTTGGAAATAATAAAATACTTTTCTTTAAACAAATACTAGACATTCATTAATCTTTATATACATAATAATATAACCAATTATGATATAAAAGTGTTGAAGTTGCATGCCACGAATAAATAGGTTCATTATCCGGATTATTATCTTTATAATAATTACAAGGTGGATCTATTTTTAATCCCTTATTTATATCTCGCCTGTATTCTTTATCTAAAGTATATAAATCATATTCAGCATGTCCTGTTAAAAACACTTTACTTCCATCAACACTCTCGACAATATACACTCCTGATTCATTAGATTTACAAGTAAGAATTAAATCTTTTCGATCTAATACTTCTGATTCAATAATACTGCAATATCTAGACTGCGGTATTAAAAATAGATCATTAAACCCTTTTGTTAAATTAGTCTCTTTAACTATATAATGTTCATATAACCCCGAAACTTTATTAGGTAGCGTCCCTCTATTAACTCCATAAAAGTATTGCAATCCAAATTGGGAAGCCCAACAAAGAAAGATAGTTGACCTAACATGTTGTTTTGTATATTTAAAAAACGCTTTTAACTCTTCAATATAAAAAACATCACAATAGTTTAAATGTTCAAGAGGTGCACCTGTAACAATCATCCCATCATAATCTTCTGTCTTTATCTCTTCAAAAGATTTATAATATTTATTAAAATATTCTTTTTTATCATCATCTTTCTTTTTAGTATTCAAGTAAATAAAATCTAATTCCACTTGTAACATTTTTGTGTCCATTGCCATAATAAGTTGTCTTTCTGTATCTTCTAAAGTAGGCATCAAATTAAGAATACCAACTTTAACTTTAGGCTTTCTATCATCTATCTTCGTTATAAAATTTACTTTATCTTTTATTTTTTCTCCTACTTCTAATTTTTTACTCAAAAATATTGCCAAAATATCACCTCTTTTAAAACTTATTAAAATTATTTATATTTTATTATAACAAATAACTCAAAATAAACAACCCTAATATTTTTTTACTTTACATTACTCATAATCTTTAAAACTAAATCAAAATCATCATCTAAAGCCACTTTATTTTTCTTAAATTTTCCACATTTATCACATCGATAAACAATTTTCCAATTATCTTTCTTACTTTTTTCAACGCCAATAGGTTTTAAAACACCTCCACAATTAGCTAATCTATCTCCCGGATAATTATCTACATGAATACTAGCAAGACAATAAGGACAATGATCTCTAGCTGTATAATTTAAAGTATCAACATGTCTCCCACAAAAAGCACAAACAAATTCTTCATCTATCATTTTAAATTTTTTAGAATCCATAAATCCCCCTAAACACTTTTACTGCCTGCAACATTTCTCTTGTCACCACTTTATTAATAGCCAAATTCCCCGGATTATCTCGTAAATACTTTTTCAAGTCTTTTAAATAAACATAATTTAACTTAAAATCTCCCCTTCGTTCCTGATCATCTAAATAAACATTTTCTAAATTATATTTTTCATCCGTAAAAACATAAAAATAATATATTTCAATACTTCTATTATTACCTATTACTGGATAATCTTTTAAAAAATATTTTATTGCAAAAAAAGGTTCATAACTACCACTTAAAACTATACCCGTCTCTTCCAACACTTCTCTTTTTAAGCCATCACTTAAACTTTCATTCTCTTCTAAGTGTCCACCTGGAAACTGAATAGTACTAAAAGCTTCTGCTAGTAGTACTTCCCTTTTACTATTAACCATCAATGCTTTTACTCTAACCACCCGATCATTTATTTGTTCTTCTTTAATGTGATCATAATTAATTATCTTTACTTTCATACTTACCACTAACTATAGTTTAACTTAAAAACTATAATAAAACTAGCATAATTCACTAACTTTACATCAAATATACTAAATTAGTACTTGTATAATCTTTTAAAAAAAGATATAATTGTGTCATGGCTCGTTGGTGAAATGGTTAACACATTGCCCTCTCAAGGCAACATTCACGGGTTCAAATCCCGTACGAGTCACCATTTAAGTATTTAAAGCCTTCGGGCTTTTTTCTTTTTAAAAAAATCCCCTTTAAGGGATTAATAATTATTTTTAAATATTTCTAAACGTTTTAACATTCTATCTTTACCTAAAATATTCATAATATCATACAAATTAGGAGTCATACTAGATGTAGTTAGTAAAACCCTTATAGCTGTTGTAAAATCAGCTACATTTCCTTTAAACTTTTCTGGATTTTCTTTATACTCTTTCATATTTGCCGCATATCCCATATCTTCACATAACTCTTTAATTTTATTAAACCATTCTTCTTCCGTATCATCTTTATTATAATAATTATTTAAGTATTCTTCCATAATCTTTACTATTTCTTCTTTATTATTTATCTTACCAAAATCATATTTTAATTCTCTATTCCATTCTTCATCATATAAATACCATGTTTTAGAAAAAATACTACTATAATTTTCATAGTCTTTTCGCGGTTTCTTTCCTTCTCTTTCAATATTTAAAAATAATATTGTATCATCTTTATATTTATTAATAAGCTCATAAACACGTTGATCATATTTTTTAGCCCATTCTCTATATTGTTCGAAAAGTTCTTCCGCACTCATTTTAGAAATATAATTTTTGCTAATATTATCAAGCTTATCTAAATCAAACAAAGCTCCACTAGAACTCATTTTCTTAGGACTAAACGAAAATTCATAAAAGGGTTTAAGGGGATTATTAGTCCGCCACTCCTCAAAATTTGAATTAGCAATAGTAAGCACCGCATCAATAACTGCTAAAGCTGGATAACCTTTTTCCTCATAGAAAAACATTAACGCTTCCGGATCTTTTCTTTTACTAATCTTACGAATCGTATCTCCATCTTTTTTTAATATTAAAGATGTATGAATATACTTAGGCATTTTAAAAGAAAAAGCTTTAAATAATTCATAATGGATAGGAACACTACTCATCCATTCTTCGCCTCTTACTACATGAGTTGTCCTCATCAAATGATCATCAACTACATGAGCAAAATGATAAGTTGGCAGTAAATTCTCACTTTTCATAATTGGCACATCTATATCATTTTCTGGCATTTCAATTTTCCCTTTAGTAAGATCTTCAAAAACAAATTTTTTATTAAAATCTCCCTCTGAACGAAACCTAATCGTAAACTTTTCGCCATTTTTAATTCTTCTAGCCGCCTCATCATTAGAAACATCTCTAAATTTAGCATATCGTCCATAAATACCAATTCTTTTTTTAGATTTAGACTGATACTCTCTAATTTCTGTTAATTCCTCACTAGTTAAAAAGCAAGGATATGCTTTTCCTATACTAATTAAATATTTAATATAAGCATGATATATATCTATTCTCTCACTTTGAATATAAGGTCCATAATTACCCACTGTTTTACCTTTAAACTCATATTCTTGAGGATTAATACCATAATGATTTAAAGTATGATATATAAACTCTATTGCTCCTTCAACACTTCTCGCTTGATCAGTATCTTCATTTCTTAAGTAAAATACTCCCCCACTTGATCTTGCTAGCACATAATTAATCGTCGCACTCATCATATTACCAATATGCATAAATCCGGTAGGACTTGGAGCAAACCTCACTACTTTAGCCCCTTCACTTAAATTTCTATCGGGATACATGGCTTCATAATCACTTGGGGTTTTTGTTATATTAGGAAATATTAAATCGGCTAATTCTTGATTTGTCATAATAACCTCTTTTCTAGTAATATTTTACAGCATCATAATTAAAAAAGCAAGCTTACCTTGCTAAAAATTCTTGTTCGTGTAGATGTGCATATTCATGTTCATTTTGTAAAAACACTAAATACTCATAAGCTCTACTAACACAATAAGTAGTACTTAAAAGATGTACAATATTATTATCAGTTAAAGGAATACCTCTATTTAAGCATTCTTTTTCAATATTTCTAAATATATAAGAACAAATATCATCAACATGATAATCCATCGCAATTGCACTTATAACTTTTTGATACTTATCTTGATCA
>CALVHJ010000073.1 GCA_944327425.1 uncultured Bacilli bacterium | reverse complement strand
TAATTATTACGAAATATAGTTTTTATGACTAAATTCCCATAATCATTTAAACGGGAACTTAAATTTAAACTTAATGTTCGTAAAAAGAGTATTGACATATATCCGTAATACGCGTATACTAATATTAAGATACGCATTTTAAGTGTATCATATACTAAATAATATGAAAATGAAGTAGAGCTTCACAAGAAAGAGAGTAAGTTTATGAAATTCGAGGTATTAAAGAAAAATAATCTAAAAAGAAATATTGTTATTGGTGTTTTTGTAGTATTAATAATTAGTGCTATAATACTTAATTTTAGTAGTGCTAGATATAGGAGTACTGCTAGTGTACCTATTGTAGATAGTGAGGTAAATTATGTAAGACCCGATATAAATGCAGTAGCAATAGTAGTAGATGGTGTAAGTACTAATACGATGCCTGAAGGTAATTATAAATTACTTGATACTAGTTATTGTACAGCAAATGGCGAAGACGCTAATGTAACACTTTCTTGGGATCAAACAGCTCAAGCATTATCGGTAACACCATTTACAACTAGAGGAACAAAATGTTATTTGTATTTTGAGACATCAACAACAAAAACAGTAAATACAGCCTTAGGAGAAATTGAAGTAAATTTAGATACCCCAGACTTTAGTAAAACAAGTTGTAGTAGTGGATGTGGGGAAGCAACAGTAGGAATATATGAAGGAGAAGATAGTGATGGTGCAACTTACTACTATAGAGGCGATGTAGAAAACAACTATGTATCATTTGCGGGATTCTATTGGCGAATAATAAGAGTCAATGGTGATGGAAGTATAAGATTAATCTATCAAGGAACTAGTGCAACAGCAACGGGAGATAATGCTACAATAGGAGGTAGTGCCTTCAATAGATCGTATAACAGGAGTGAGTATGTAGGTTTGAAGTATACAGAGGGTAGCCAATATGGAACAAATGAGAATAGTACAATATATACAGCATTAAATACATGGTATGAAGAAAATATAAATATAGAAGACGAAGAATATACAAATTATATCGATACAAATGCGGGATTCTGTGGGGATAGGGATCTTCAATTTGGAACATGGTCAAGCACGGGAAGGACAATATACTATGTAGCGTATGGAAGAATAGCAGCAAGTAATAAATCACCAGTATTCACATGTAGTACCAATAACTTGTATACAGCAACATCAAGTAATAAAGGAAATAAATCCTTAAGTAGTCCAATAGGATTAATAACCGCGGATGAAGTAGCATATGCCGGTGGTGTATGGGCTACAAACAATACTAGTTATTATCTATATACGGGAAGTTCTTACTGGACCATGTCTCCGTATTACTTTAGTGATGCAGGTTTTGCTAATATGGTCTACGTGTATCTGAATGGTAACCTCACTAACTATAGTGTAAACAACGTGCCTGGTGTACGTCCTGTCATCAATCTGAAGGCAGATACGCTATTTACAGGAAGCGGAACAATTAGTGATCCATTTATACCTGTTTAATAAAGCTCCTTCCTAATTGCTCTAACACATAGTATAACAATAATAAATATATCTATTATTTCTGCTATAACTAAAGAATACATTCCTATATGCCAAAGTGATAAAATTGACATAGATACTAATTTCGTAATAACAGCTGCCATCGTAATAAACATGGTAGTTTTTGCTTTTCCTATCGCTTGTAATACACTTTGAAGAGGACCTTCTAAATAAAACAAAACAAAGAATGGCGCTAATATTTCGATATATTCTGCCCCCTTAGTAGTGTTATATAAAGTCTGTAGTAATGACCCTCTAAAAAAATAAATAAATCCCGAAAAAATCGAACCAACAATAAAAGATAAAATAACCGCTTGTTTCAGTCTTTTTTTCACCATTTTGGTATTCCCATGATAATAAAACTTAGATATTTCCGGTAATAAAGAAGAAGAAATAGCCGAAATAAAAAAAGAAGGCATAGCAAGTAAACTAATAGTATAAGCATTATAAGCTCCATATTCATTCAAAATAAAATCCATTGAATAACCTACATATAATAAAATATTAGTAAGAATAATAGGTTCAAAGAAAAAACCGATATTACCAATTAATCTACCTGATACGGTAGGAATAGATATACTAAGTATTTCTTTAGAAGTTTTTAAATCCGGTTTTAAATCTTCTTTAGCTATTTTAAACTTTTTAGGCAAAAATATCAAAAATGTTATAATAGAAGCCAGCTCTGATGCAATACTTATTAAAATTAAGCCCATAACCGAATAAACTATTCCTTTATTGATAAGTGTAGGAATAACTAAAAAAATAAGAGCTATTCTAACAATTTGTTCTATTATATTGGAAATAGTATGAGGAACCATTTTTTGTTTTCCATAAAAATAACCTTTTAAGATACTAGAAATTGATACAAAAGGAAAAGTTAAGGCCATAGCCATAAGAAGAATACTACATCTAGGATCATTTAAAAGGGTATTAGCAATAAAATCTTTCGTAAAATAAATAATAATAATTACAACTATATTTAAAATTAAAGTAATAAAAGTTGCATTTGCTAAAATCTTAACACTCCTCTTTCTTCCTTCACTAATAAGTTTAGAAATTACAATTGGCAAAGAAAGGGTTGCAACCGTAAGTAAGAGAGAATAAGTAGGCATAACTAGAGAATAAAGATTAATCGCATCACTACCAACCATTCTTGTATATATAATTCTTATTAAAAATCCCAGTAGTTTGGTAACTAATCCACCTATCATTAATATAAATGTTGCTTTTAAAAATTTATTTTGTTTCATAAGTCCCCCTTTTAAAATTTTATGTTTTAGTATATAATTAAATATATGAAATTAAATTTTATTTAGTAAGTTAAAATAATGAATTGGGTGAGTACGATGAATAATGAAATAAAATTTAAGAATTTGCAAGAACTTTATGAAAGAATATTACCAGCCTTAAAAAGCAAAGTAAAAGAAATAAGAAGAAAGGGTATTGATTATATTCATGAAGAAGATATTTGGAACTACTTAAAAAGATATAAATGGACTAGTTCAAGATCTCTTGATTTAGGTGATATGGTAAATGATATTTTTAATACCGAAATAAAAGAATTAGATAGTTTTGTCAAAGAAGAATTTAAAGATTTAAGAAGAAATATTATTAAAGAGGAGACAATATGAAAACAGATGAAGAACCAATAACGTTTGAAATTGTTTATGAACGAATTAAAGATAATATTAAAGATACAGAAGAACTATTAAAAATTAAAGAGGCTTACTTTTTTGCTTTAGACAAACACAAAGGAATGAAACGACTTACTGGTGAAGATTTTATTACCCATCCTCTCCATGTCGCTGACATTGTAAATAGCCTAAATGTTGATGCTACAACCATTATTGGTGCCTTACTTCATGAGGTTATGAATAATGGGGAAACCGCTCTTAGTGAAATAGAAGAAAAGTTTGGAAATACGGTAGCTACTATAGTTGATTCTATTACCAAGATTAATAAATTGGAACTAGTTGATGACTCGGAGTCCAGTGCCATATATTTAAGGAAAGTATTAGTAGGGCTTGCTACTGATGTTCGGGTTTTATTCATCAAACTAGCTGATCGTCTTCATAATATGCGGACTAATTATGCTATAAATCCTAAAAAGCAAAAACAAAAAGCTTATGAAACCATGGCTGTATTAATTCCTATTGCCCACCGTTTAGGTATTAATTCGATTAAAAGTGAATTAGAAGATTTATGTTTATATTACACTAAGCCTGATGTTTATAAAGACATCTTTGAAAAATTAAATGAAACGCAAAAAGAATTAAAAGATTCACTCGAAGAAATGGAAGAAAGCATCACCGATATTTTAACGGAACAAGGCCTTAAATTTAAGATTAAAGGAAGAGTAAAAAGTGTTCATAGTATTTATAATAAACTTTCTAGTGGTAAGAAATGGAATGAAATCTATGATATTTTAGCTTTAAGAGTAATACTTGAAAGTGTAAGTGACTGTTATCTAGCTGTAGGTCTTGTTCATGCTAAATATCGACCTATTCCTAATCGTTTTAAAGATTATATAGCTATGCCTAAAGCTAATATGTATCAAAGTCTTCATACCACTGTTTTTGGTGTCGATGGACATTTATTTGAAGTACAATTTAGAACTTACGAAATGGATGAGTTTGCTGAAAAAGGTATGGCTTCTCATTGGTCCTATAAAGAACACGGCACTAAAAAAGTGCAAAATATAATGGAACAAAAACTAGAAATGTTTAGAAATTTAATTGAAACTCATGAAGAAGTAGATGACTTAGCTTTTGCTCGTGATGTTACTAGTGATATGTTAGCCGAAATGATTTATGTCTTTACGCCTAAAGGGGATGTAATGGAACTTCCAAGAGGATCAACTCCTATTGATTTTGCTTATCGTATACACTCTGATGTCGGTGATAAAACAGTTGGAGCTATTGTTAATGATACGATTGTGCCTTTAAATCACGAATTAGAAAATAACGATATTGTTAAAATCAAAACCAATCCTAATAGCTCACCTAATAAAGACTGGCTAAATTTTGTTAAAACAAGTCAAGCTAAAAACAAGATTAAATCATATTTTAGTAAACAAGAGCATGCCTTTATGATCGAAAAGGGTAAAAATATCTTAGAAAAAGAACTACGTAAACGAAAACTTGCTTTCCAAGATATTATGAATGATGAAAACATTAAAAAAATATTAAAAGATTTAAAATTAAAAGATTTAGATGATATTTATTTATCTATTGGTACTTTAAGATATACAGCAGGCTTTATAATAACTCTCACTACCGATAATAAAGCCCTTGTCGAAGATGCCTTAATTGAAAAAGTAAATAATCGTCCTCAAACTATCGGAAATTATAAAAATGATATTATTGTCGCTGGTATAGGAGATATTTTAGTTAATCTTGCTAAATGTTGTAAACCCGTAAAAGGGGATGACATAACTGGTTTTATTACTAAAGGTCAAGGTATAACCATTCATCGTAAAAATTGTCCTAACATCTTAGATCAAAAAGACCGCCTAATAGATGTTTCTTGGAACTATCAAAATGACTCAACCTACACCACTGATTTATATATTGAAACGGATAATAACAAAAACTATTTATCCGATATTATTGCTACTTTTACCAAACGTAATGTTCATATTGACTCTTTTAAAGCAAAAGAGTATACTAATTATTACATCTATGAAGTAACAATCAAAGTAAAAAACAAAGAAGAAGTTGAAAGAATTATTTTAGATTTTGAGATGCTTTCTTTTGTTGGTAGTGTAAGTAGGGAATATTTATGAAAGTAATAGTTCAAAGAAGTAAAAAGTCTAGTGTATCCGTAAATAACAAGATAGTAAATACTATTAATGAAGGACTTGTTCTTTTAGTAGGTTTTACTTATGGTGATACTATAGAAGATTTAGAAAAGTTAGCCAAAAAAATTGTTAATTTGCGAATCTTTGATGATGAGGCAGGTATTATGAATAAAAGTATCCTAGATATTAAGGGGGAAATTCTTTCTATTAGCCAGTTTACTCTTTATGCTGATGCCAAAAAAGGCAACCGACCTTCTTATATAAAAGCCCTAAATAGTAAAGAAGCAATAGTTTTATATGAAGAGTTTAATAAAGAATTAAATAAATATATTACGACAAAGCCAGGTATATTTGGAGCTGAAATGGAGGTAAATATTACCAATGATGGACCTATTACTATTATTTTAGAAAGTGAGTCATTATGAGTTTTAGAGAAATAAGAAATATATTGCTAGATTATGGAGCTAAATATGAAAGTGAAGAATATTTTATTAATCTAGCTACTGATTTAGCTAATTTATATATAAAAGAATTTAGCAACAAGAAAATCCAAAATATGTTTAAGAGTGTAACTCTAGAAGCAACGAAAGTCGATATTACTAAACTTAATGATCCTAAGAAAATATTTTATTTAAATGTTTCTAATGATAATGTAGTATTTTTAGCTAGTGATATCTCTATTACTTTTAACTTAAAAATGGAAGTATTAAAAACAGTTATTAATAACGAAATAGCACAATTAGCTAATACATCTTTTCTAGAAGCCTTAAGCTATTTGAAAGATACAGAATTAGAAATAGATCTCAACGCTTTGCAAGAGAAAATAACATTACTTAATTTGCAGTCTTTAATATATAGTTATACTTTTGGCTTATTACAAGTTAAATCTCGAAAGAAACGAACTTTAGCTAGAGCGGGAATGTTTCGTAATGCTTACTTCGAAATAATAGAATTTAGAACTAAATTTGCCGATTTAATGCCCCATTTAGAAGAGTATCAAGCTTTAAGTCGAACCTAAAACTTATTAAAAGAGCTTGACTATCAAGAAAAAATATAATAAAATGAACTATATAAATATTTTTCTAAAGAAGGACCGAGTATAATTAGGTTTCCCTTTTAAGAGAGGGCTAAATGCTGGAAATGCCTAAAGGGTAATAATTAGAAAGACAGCTTTCATTATTTTAGAAAACGCATAATTGTGATAAATTGAAGAGCTTAGCATAAGTAAGGTGGCACCGTGCTAAAAAGCACCCTTACGTTTACTAAGTTTTGTTATCTTATAGGAAAATACACAAAATACGAATATTTTAAAATTCGCTCTTGACGAACATATGTATTTGTGA
>CALVHJ010000072.1 GCA_944327425.1 uncultured Bacilli bacterium | reverse complement strand
CCACTTTAGTGGAGGCCAGTAGTATAGGCTTTTAGCCGAAAATGAAAAACCACCAGCTAGGCTGGTGGAAATTTATTCTTGTAAAAATGATATTTTTATGTTAATATTCTAAATGTCATATTGAAAGGAGAAAATTTTGAATAAATTAAAAAAAGTTATTATAAATGAGATAGATGATTATAAAATTCTTCTAAAAAATGTACCAGTATTAACTATGATATTTTTTGTTTTATCAGTTATATATATGAACATTTTTGCAGGAAAAGAGTTAATAAACATGAAATATATTGCACTTGATTGTGGATTTCTTCTTTCTTGGGTAAGTTTTTTATGTATGGATATGTTTACTAAAAGATTTGGAGCTAAACCTGCAATAAAACTTTCTTTACTTGCAATAGTAATTAATTTATTTTCGTGTGGTGTATTTTATATTTTTTCTAAAGTTGGAAATAATTGGTCAGCTTTTTATAAATATAATGATGAAATTGCAAATTTATCACTAAATGATACATTTGGTGGAACGTGGTATGTACTTTTAGGTTCTACTATTGCAATGACAATTGCTTCTGTTGTGAATGCTATAATTAATCAAGCAATAGGAAATAAATTGAAAAAAAATAATTTTTTTACTTATGCAATGAGATCATATATTTCAACAGTGTTAGGACAATTTGTAGATAATTTTGCCTTTGCAATGATTGTATCAGTAACATTTTTTGGATGGAGTATTACTCAAGTAATCATGTGTTCAATTACAGGAGCTATAGCAGAGTTATTAGCAGAAGTAATATTTTCATCGTTAGGATTTAAAGTGTGTAGAAAATGGGAGAAAAATGGGATTGGTCAGCAATATATTGATTATATAAATAATAAAAAAATAGCATAATAAATTTATAAAAAATTAATGGGATGGTGATAGAAATGAAAGTGTTAGTAACTGGAACATCAAGTGGGATAGGTAGAGCTATAGCTTGTAAATTTATATCTGAAGGTCATAATGTTATAGGAATGGATATAAAAGATTCAACTATAAGTAATGAATTATATACACATGTAAAAAAAGATATATGTTCTAAAGATTTACCTCAAATTTTAGATGTAGATATATTAATAAATAATGCGGGAGTCCAAAATACTCAAGATGATATAGACGTTAATTTAAAGGGAACTATTAATATTACTGAAAAGTATGGAATACAGCCTAATATAAAATCTATTGTATTTATTGCTTCTGCAAGTGCTTCTACTGGTGCGGAATTTCCAGAATATGCTGCAAGTAAAGGAGGAATAGTTACTTATATGAAAAATGTAGCTTTAAGAGTAGCTAAATATAATGCTACATCTAATAGTATATCTGCAGGAGGTGTTATAACACCTTTAAATGATCATATAATTAATGACCCAAAATTATGGCAAGAGGTTTTAAATGAAACTTTACTTAACAAATGGGCAAGTGCAGAAGAAATAGCGAATTTTACTTATTTTATTTCAGTAAATAATAAAAGTATGACAGGGCAAGATTTATTAATAGATAATGGAGAAGCATTAAAATCTAATTTTATTTGGTAAAATAAAGATAATTATGTTAAATCATTTTTATGTGTTTTTAATAAAATTAAATATAAATTTATATGTATAAAATTTATTGACTTGAAAAAAATAATATGCTAAAATATAAGTGTACTGTAAAGGTACAAATTATATCATAAATAAGATTAGTAGGTTAGTATAATAAGACTAATTTACGTCGTAAAGCACTGACTATATAAGTAGTCATCTAGGACTAGCAATGCTAGTCCATTTTTTTATTTTTATATAAGTTTACATAAAATTAAACATTTTTATTGACTTTTGATTAAAAAATATAGTAAAATTGTTATATAATTTCTAGGAGAATAAAATATGGATTATAAAATAGGGTTAGATTTAGGAATAAGTTCAGTAGGATGGGCAGTTATCCAAACAGATTGTGATGGAAATCCAGTAAAAATTGAAAATCTTGGATCAAGAATTTTTGATAAAGCTGAAAATCCTAAAGATGGATCTTCTTTAGCTTTAAAAAGGCGAGAAGCAAGAGGAGTAAGGAGAAGATTAAGAAGGAGAAGACATAGAAGAGACAGAGTTTTATCTCTTCTTGAAGAATATAATATTATTTCAAAAAAAGAAGTACAAGCAATGTTTAGTAATAGTGAATATAGATTTGAAAAAAATGTATATGAACTTAGAGTTGAAGGGCTTGATACATTATTGACTGCTAAAGAATTAGCAAGAGTTTTAATAAATTTTGTAAAAAGAAGAGGATATAAATCTAATAGTATTTCCGAGGAAAAATCAGATAAGGATATAGGTAAATTATTAACTGCTACTGTTGAAAATGATAAAATTATGAAAGAGAATGATTACAAAACAGTAGCTCAAATGTATTTAAATGATGAAAGATTTACTACAAATAAAAATTTTAATGATGGAAGAAAAATTTTAAAAATAAGAAATACAACAGATAGTTATACTTCTACAGTAAGAAGAAGTGATCTTGTAAATGAAATAAAGTTAATATTACAAAAGCAAAAAGAGCTAAATTCTAAAATAACAGATAAATTTATAGAAAAATATTTAAATATATTTGAATCTCAAAGAAGTTTCGAAGAAGGACCTGGTGGAGATAGCCCATATGGTGGAAATCAAATAGAAAAAATGATTGGAAGATGTACATTAGAACCTAAAGAGCCACGAGCAGTAAAAGCATCATATACTTTTGAATATTTTAAATTATTACAAGACATTAATCATATCAAACTCGAATGTAAAGAAAATATTGACGGAAAAGTAAAAAATATATCTAAGTCGCTTTCAAATGAACAAAGAAAAGAATTGATAAATCTTGCTAAAAAAAGTGATACAATATCTTTTGATAAAATAAGAAAAGTGTTAAATTTAGATTATAATGTTACTTTTAATATGGTAAATTATAACTTGAAAAAAGTTTCAAATATAGAAGATTTATTTAGCTTATCAGAAAAAGAGACTAAACTTAGGGAGTTTCAAAGTTATCATAAAATAAGAAAAATATTAGATAAAATAGAAAAAGGTATAGTAGATAAACTTTCTATAGATACTTTAAATAAATTAGCATATGCATTGTCCGTATTTAAAAATGATAAAAGTATAAAAAAATATTTAAAAGAAAACTGTAGAGAGTTAACAGATGAACTTATAGAAAATTTATTGGAGATTAGTTTTTCAAAAGTAGGAAACTTATCTATTAAAGCTATGGAAAAGTTAATACCATTTTTAGAACAGGGTCTAACTTATGACAAAGCTGTTGAAAAAGTGTATGGAAAAGATGTAAATATAAATGTAAAGAGAAAGAATAAACTTTCATTTAATACTATTAAAGATGATATAACAAATCCAGTAGTAAAAAGAGCTGTATCTCAAACAATAAAAGTTGTAAATGCAATTGTAAACAAATATGGTGAACCTTTATGCATAAATATTGAGCTTGCAAGGGAACTTTCTAAAACATTTGAAGAGAGAAATAGAATAAGTAAAAAAAATGAAGAGAGAAAATCAGAAAATGAGAAAGCAAAACTAGAAATTCAAGAGATGGGAAAATTCAATGTCACAGGACAAGATATTATAAAATATAGACTTTGGAAAGAACAAGATGAAATATGTATATATTCTGGACATAAAATAACACCAGATGAATTATTTACAGAGCTTGTAGATATTGATCATATAATTCCATACAGTATTTCTTTTGATGATACGTTTAATAATAAAGTATTGGTTTTATCTTCTGAAAATAGAAAAAAAGGCAATAGAGTTCCACTTGAATATTTAAGAAAAAATGGAATGCATGTTGATGAATACAAATTAAGAATAGAGACTACATATATAAAGAAAAACAATTATAAAAAGTTAAAAAAATTGTTGGTTGAAGGAATAACAAGAGAAGATATAGATAATTTTAAAGAAAGAAATATAAAAGATACTCAGTATTTAAGTAGGCTTATGTATAATTTGCTTAGAAATAATTTAAAGTTTAAGAAAAATGATGGTATAAAAATAAAAGTACAAGCTGTAAACGGAGCAATAACATCTCATATTAGAAAAAGGCTTGGTATAGAAAAAATAAGAGCTAATGGCGATAAACATCATGCAATAGATGCAGTTATAATAGCTATAATAACTCCTAAATTAATTCAAAGTATAACTAATTTTTATAAGTATAACGAATTAAAAAATTGTAATATTAAGGAAAATAAAATAATAAATGAAGAAACAGGAGAATATGTAGATTTAAGTAAATTTCCTCAACCTTATCAAGGATTTAGAGAAGAGCTTGAAATTAGAAGCTTACAAAATGAAAATTTAATGCATGAAGCTTTAAAAAATTCTAAATTAGTAAGATATACAGATATTGAAAATGTAAAACCGATTTTTGTTTCAAGAATGCCAAGACGAAAAGTTACTGGAGCAGCACATAAAGATACTATCAGAGGACTTAGAAAACATGATAATAATTTTTATTCAGTAACTAAAACACCACTTACTAAATTAAGTCTAACAAAGGATGAGATGGATATAGATGGATATTCAGAGAAGCAAAAAATAGACGATATATATTTATACAAAGCATTACTTAAAAGATTGAAAGAGTTTGATGGTAATGCTAAAGAGGCATTTAAAGATTCATTTTATAAACCTAATAAAGATGGTAGTAAAGGAGCGATAGTAAAAAAGGTTAAGATAGAAAAGAAGGTATCTTCATTTGTTACTTTAAATGATGGCAAGTCTTTAGCTGAAAATGGATCAATGGTAAGAATTGATGTTTTTTATATAGAAAATGAAGGATATTATTTGGTTCCTGTATATACTAAAAATGTTATAGAGAAAAATTTACCTAATAAAGCAAGTATTGCAAAAAAACCGGAAAGTGAATGGAAGGAGATGAATGATAAAGATTTTATATTTTCTTTGTATCCTAATGACTTAGTGCATATAAAATCTAAAAAACCTATTGAATTTATACCTAGTGAAAATCAAAAGTTAGAAAATAAATTATATAATGATGTTTTTGCTTACTATGTGTCTTCAGATATTTCATCTGCTAGTATTGAAATTAAGACACATGATAATGAATATAAAAGAAGAGGTCTTGGAATAAAAACGCTATTAGAGATAAAAAAATATGAAGTAGATGTACTCGGTGAATATCATGAAGTAAGAATACCAGAAAAAAGAAATGATTTTAAAAATGTGAAAGGGGGAAAGAAAGCTTAAAACTTTGTCTTAAGACTGTTGAGTAAAATTAAACGTAGTATAAGATACAGGATTTAAGTATAAAAGTATGGCTTTTAAAAATTTATTTATTGAAAGTAATGTTAGATTAAGTGTTAAAAATGAGCAATTAGTAGTTTTGAATAATGAGGAACATACAATTCCTCTTGAAGATATTAATAGTATATGTATAGATTCTTTAAGAACTAATATTACTACGTATACTCTTAATAAAATTGTAGAGCATGATATAATTTTATATGTTTGTGATGAAAAACATTTACCTAAAGGAATGTTATTGTCAGTTAATAATTATTCTAGAAAATTAAGAAATTTAAAAAGACAAATTGAGATGCCAAAGCCCGTTTTGAAAAGAATGTGGCAGTCTATAGTAATGCAGAAAATAGAAAATCAAGCTTTAGTTTTAAAAGAATTAGAATACTATGATTCATATAAAGAACTAAAATTAATTAGTAATAAAGTTTTATCTGGAGATAGTACAAATATGGAAGCTGTAGCTGCTGCTATATATTTTAAAACTATTTTTGGAAAAGATTTTTCAAGAAAAAATGCAGATTTATATAATTCATGTTTAAATTATGGCTATGCAATAGTTAGAGGAATGATTTCAAGAAGTTTAGTAATGTATGGATTTGAACCAGCGTTAGGAATATTTCACCATAATCAGCTTAACGCTTTTAATTTGGCAGATGATATTATTGAATGTTTTAGACCATTAGTTGATTTATATGTATTAAAAAATGTTACAATAAAAGATGAATTAGATTCAGATACTAAAAGAGTAATATATAATCTTATTAATATTCTTATTTTAATAGATGGTAAATCATATAATATACAAACAGCAATAGAAAATGTTGTTAAGTCTTTAGCTACGAGTTTTGAAAATAAATCAAATTATATAAAATTACCAGTTTTAAATGGATTAAAAGAGTATAGGTATGCATAAGTTTATGAGAATATTAGTATTTTTTGATTTACCAGTAAAAACTAAAAAAGAAAGAAAAGTAGCTACACAATTTAGAAATTTTTTAATAAAAGATGGATATTATATGTTGCAATATTCAGTATATGTAAGATTATGCAATGGATTAGATGCTGTAAATATGCATAAAGAGAGATTAAAAAATGGAATTCCAAATAATGGTTCAATAAGGGTGCTGACTGTTACAGAAAAACAATATGACAGTATTGATATACTTTTAGGAAAAAAGCTGAAATATGAGAAACCAATTGAATATGAAAATTTGTCATTTTTTTAAAAAAGAAAAATTATATATAAAAAATAGCATAATTTTTATAAAAAAATAAAATAAAAAAGCTTGAAAATATTGAAATTTCAAGCTTTTTTGCAATACTATTATATCATAAATAAAATTAATAGAGAAGTATAAC
>CALVHJ010000071.1 GCA_944327425.1 uncultured Bacilli bacterium | reverse complement strand
ATTTGTCTAAAAAATGACTGGTTTTTTTTTTTTTTTGAATTTATAATCGAGTTGTATCGTAGATGTATAAGTGGAGGGAAGTTTATGAAAACAGATGCAAAATTAAGTTTGTTAAAAGTAATTAAAAGAGATGGAAAAAAGGTTGCTTTTAATGAAGAAAAAATTGCTATTGCTGTAAAAAAAGGGTTTGATAGCGCTTTAAATGACGATTATAATCCTAGTGATAGTAATGAAGTCTTTAATGCAGTAATGGATGCAATTAAAGAAAAATATGCTGATTTAGAAATTATTAAAATTGAAGATATTCAAGATTTAATTGAATCTAAGTTAGCAGAACTTGGTTATGAAGATGTATTAAAATCGTTTTCAAGTTACCGTAAGAGAAGAGCAGAATCACGTGATGTTTTTCAAAAAAGATATCATAAATTAACAAAGATTATTGAATCTTTATCTTTGAAAACTGCTTTAGAAGATGATAACAAAAGAGAAAATGGTAATATTGATGGTAATTCAGCGATGGGAACGATGCTTCAATATGGAAGCAATTTGTCAAAAGAATTTGCAAAGTCTTATATGATGGATCCAAAATTTGCTGAGGCACATGATAATGGAACTATTCATATTCATGATATGGATTTCTTACCAATGGGTACAACTACATGTTGTCAAATTGATTTATTAGAACTTTTTAAAGATGGTTTTTCAACAGGACATGGGTTTCTTAGATGTCCTCAAGATATTATGAGTTATTCAGCTTTAGCAGCGATAGCTATTCAGTCTAATCAAAATGATCAACATGGTGGACAAAGTATTCCGGCGTTTGATTATTTTCTAGCACCAGGAGTTTTGAAAACATTTAGAAAACAATTTAAACAAACTTTATATGATTATTTTGATTTATTAGGATTTGTTAATTTAATTAAATGGGATCATATTGTTAAAGATATTGATAAATTAAAAACTATTCAGTTTGAAATGACGGATTTTTTAGAATATTATAAAGATAGTAGTGAAGTGGAAAGAATATTTAAAGTATCTTATGATAAAGCGATGGCTAAAACGAATAGAATGACTTATCAGGCGATGGAAGCATTTATTCATAATTTAAATACGATGCATTCTAGAGCGGGAGCCCAAGTACCATTTTCATCTATTAACTTTGGTACAGATATAACTCCGGAAGGTAGAATGGTTACTAAAAATTACTTGCTTGCAGCAGAAGCTGGTTTAGGTAAAGGAGAAACACCAATATTCCCAATTTCGATTTTTAAAGTTAAAGAGGGACTTAACTATAATCCGGGAGAACCTAATTATGATTTATTTAAGTTATCTTGTCGAGTTTCAGCGAAAAGATTATTTCCAAACTTTTCGTTCATTGATTCATCATTTAATAAACCATTTTATAAAGCCGGTGATTATAAAACTGAAGTTGCTTATATGGGATGTCGGACAAGAGTAATGGCTAATCCAGCTAATCCTGATAATGAGGTTGTAACAGGTAGAGGTAATTTATCATTTACAACTATTAACTTACCAAGACTTGGTATCAAACATGGAATACTTGATGGTAAAAAAGCAGATATGAAAGGATTTTATGAGGAACTGGGAAATATCATGGATATGGTTAGAGATCAATTGCTCGAAAGATTTGAACTTCAATGTAGTAAAAAGGTTTATAATTTCCCATTCTTGCTTGGACAAGGAGTATGGATTGATTCCAAAGGATTAAAGCCTAATTCTAGACTTAAACCCGTACTTAAAAATGGAACACTTACTATAGGTTTTATTGGTCTTGCGGAATGTTTAAAAGCTTTGTGTGGACATCATCATGGGGAAGACGAAAAAGCAAGAAAACTTGGACTTGAGATTGTTAAGTTTATGAGAGATAAGTGTGATCAATACGTAGAAGAATATAAACTTAATTTCTCGCTTATTGCTACACCTGCAGAAGGTTTAAGTGGTAGATTTACAAGAATCGATCAGTCTATTTATGGTATTATTCCAGGTGTTACTGATCGTGAGTATTATACAAACTCATTCCATGTTCCTGTTTATTATGATATTAGTGTAGCTGATAAACTTAAAATTGAAGGTAAATATCATAAGCTTACTAATGGTGGTCATATTAGTTATATTGAACTTGATGGTGATACAGCGAATAACTTGGAAGCATTTGAGGCAATTGTGCGTTTAATGCATGATAATGATATTGGTTATGGAGCAATTAACCATCCGGTAGATCGTGATCCAGTTTGTGGATATACAGGAGTTATTAATGATGTTTGCCCTGGTTGTGGTAGACATGAGGCAGAGGGTGTAACGGTTGAACGAGTTAAAAATGCAAGTCTATCTTATTATGGAAATTAGAAGGGAAGGATAAAGATGAAAGATAGTGAAAGAATTGTTGGAGAAGGGGTTAAATTTGAAAGAATTAGAAGAATAACTGGTTATTTGGTTGGTACAACAGATCGTTTCAATAATGGTAAAAAGGCTGAGGAAAGAGATCGAGTTAAACATTCTACAGCGGGCATTCTTAATAAAAAGGCTTAATAATGCAAATTCGTTTAGCAAGTGATATCCAGCGTGATTCAATAGTAGACGGAGAAGGTATCAGGGCTGTGTTATGGACACAAGGATGTGGTCATCACTGTCCGGGATGTCAAAATCCGTCTACATGGGATTTTCAAAAAGGAATGCTTGTTGATGTTGAAGATGTTTTACTGGCTCTTGATGAATTAGAAGGGCAAGATGGTATAACTTTCTCAGGAGGCGATCCTGTTTATCAGGCAGATGTTTGTGCAATTATTGCCAAATATGCCAAAAGTATTGGTCTTAATGTATGGTGTTACACCGGATTTTTATATGAAGATATGCTTCTGGATAAAGACAGAAGAGAGTTTTTAAATTATATTGATGTTTTAGTTGATGGTAAGTTTATTCTTGCGGAAAAAAGTTTGTCTTTATATTTTAAGGGTTCAAAAAATCAAAGAATTATAGATGTACCTAGAAGTCTTAAAGAAAACAAAGTTTGTTTAGTAGAAAAATATAAAAATCCAATTAATTACGAAGCACCAAAACGAAGAGAAGAACATGTTTATATTTAGGATATGTTCTTTTTTAAATAATAAAAAATATTGATTATCATATATTTAATTGGAGGATATTAATATATGAATCAAATAGATTTAAAGTTTGCTTTATTACTTAATGAGATAAGGGGGTTGAGTGAGCAAGAATTGTACCATCAGATTCGACTATCGTTTGAGAATATTCCTGATGTTACTAAAAAGAGTATGATAAAATTTTTTAATCAATTTCTTTATTGGGGGGGTATTGATATAGAGAACAATAATTATGAAGAGATTGAATTGAAAGTTCAAGAATTAAAAGAACATGTGAGTGATTTTGAAGAATTATATTTGAATTTAGAAGATTATCGATCTAAAAAATTGCTTTATGCTATTCTTAATAATTGGATACATTATGATTTTCAAGCTCTTAGTGAAGTAACCGAAAAGTGTTATGATGATTATTTTGATTTGGATTTAATACCAGCATGTAACAATGAAGTGTTTGTTGATTTAGGTGCTTATACGGGAGATTCGACTATTTCTTTTTTACGTAATTATGGGGATTCTTATAAAAAGATTTATGCTTATGAAATTACACCGGCTACTTATCAAGTGTTGAATGAGAACTTAAGAGATTATTCTAATATAGTATGTTATTTAAAGGGGGTTGGTGATAAGAGAGGAAGTATTTCGGTTGTAGATAGCTTGGTTGATTCTTCAGCGAATACAGCATTATTAAGTGCTGATGGAACAATACCTATGATAACTTTAGATGAAGATATAAGAGAAGAAATTACTATTATTAAAGCTGATATTGAAGGAATGGAACAAGAAGCATTAAGGGGTGCGGTAAATCATATTAAGAATGATCATCCGAAGTTATTAATTTCAGTTTATCATAAGAATGAAGATTTATGGAAAATACCAAAAATGATTAAAGAAATTGATCCTACTTATAAACTTTATTTAAGATATCATGGTGGTAATGTTTATCCTACAGAAATTACTTTAATCGCAATATAACAAAACTGTAATACTTTTTACAGTTTTTGTTTGTTATAATGTTAGTGGTGATGGAAAAATGAAAAAAATTTTAGAAGTTAAAAATTTAAAAAAATATTATGGTAGTCATGGAAATATTACCAAGGCTGTTGATGGTATTAGTTTTGATGTCTTAGAAGGGGAGTTTGTTGCCATTATGGGAGCAAGTGGAAGTGGCAAAACGACTCTTTTAAATACTATTTCAACAATAGATACGGTTACTAGTGGAAATATTTATTTAGATGGAGTTGATATTACTACATTAAAAGAAGAAGAGCTAGCGGATTTTCGAAGAGAAAATTTAGGGTTTATTTTTCAAGATTTTAATTTGCTTGATACGCTTACGATAGAAGAAAATATTGCTTTATCTTTAATTATTAATCATGAGGATATTTTAAAAGTGGATAAGAAAGTTGCTGATATTGCCAAGAAACTAGGAATTAGTGATATTCTAGATAAATTTCCTTATGAAATAAGTGGAGGAGAAAAGCAAAGATGTGCTTGTGCAAGAGCTTTAATTAATGAACCTAAATTAATTTTGGCAGATGAACCAACTGGAACACTTGATTCAAAATCATCAAGAATGTTTTTAGAGGCAATGGATGAGATGAATGAAAGGTTAAAGGCAACTATTCTTATGGTTACTCATGATTCGTTTAGTGCTAGTTTTTGTAAGAGAGTTATATTTATTAAAGATGGAAAAATATTTAATGAAATATTAAAAGGAGATAAGTCTCGAAAAGAGTTTTTTAACGAAATATTAGATGTGTTAACTATGCTGGGAGGAGATGATTCTCTTGCTTACTAAGTTGGGGGTTAGAAATGCTAAAAGAAGTATTAAAGATTATATTATTTATTTAATTACCGTAACACTTGCTTTTTCCTTTATCTTTGCTTTTAATTTAATTTCAAATTCCGAAGATGTACTTAATTTAAGCAGTGTAATGGATAATTTTAAGTATGTTATGTATTTTGTAAATGCTTTCATTATTTTAGTAGTTTGTTTTCTTATTAATTATACAACAAAGTTTATGTTTAGTAAAAGAAGTCATGAATTTGGTACTTATATGGTGCTTGGTATTAAGAAAAAACAGATATCAAGAATGTTTACTTTAGAAAATTTACTTTTGGGAGTATTAGCATTTCTTGTTTCTATTCCTATTGGATATTTACTTAGTAGTTTGTTTTCAGCGATTATTATGAATATTTTTGAACTTCCTTATCAAGTTTTGATGGATTTTAGCTCTAGTGCTTTACTTTTATCAATGCTTTATTTTGGTATTATTTATTTAATCGTATTATTTTTATCAAGAAGAAGAATAAAGAAAATGAAAGTATATGATTTATTATATTTTGAACGACAAAACGAAAATAATATAATTAAACATAGACATATTAGGAATATAGGTTTTCTTTTATCTTTGGCTTTAGGTGTTTTTGCTATCTATTTATTTGATGGTGAGTTTCATATTGGTATAGAGCCTAATATGGGAACTATATTTCTTTGTATAGGAATACTTGCTGTTAGTATTTATGGTATTACTTTTACGCTTGCTGATTTTATCTTAAATTTAGTTTTAAAAAGTAAAAAATTAAAATATACATCTGATAATTTGTTTGTAGCAAGAACATTTCGTTCAAAAGTGAAAACGATGAGTTTTACTCTTGGTACACTTACACTACTTATTACATTAACACTGGTATCACTTAATATGTCTAGCTTATTTAAAGGCATGTTTGATTATCAAATAGAACTTGCTGCTCCTTATGATATTAATATTCATGATGATAAAATAAAATTTCCAGAATATATTAGTTTAGTAGATGAGGATTATACCATACTTGAAACATTTGAATATGATGCTTATGAAGATTCAGCGAATAATATTTTAAAATTAATTGGTGATACTTGGAGAACATCTGATTTAGTTATTCCGCTTAGTTCTTATAATCAGTTATTAAAAATGAAAGGAATGGATCCTGTTTCTTTAAATGAAGGGGAATATCTTTTACATGCTACAAGAGAATATAAAGATACTTTAGATGTAAATAGTATAAAGAATATTACTTTAGCAAATGGTGTAAATCTTCATTTAAAAGAATTTCGAACTGAAGGATATACTTCTTCGTGGGCTTATGGCTATGGTTATATTATTGTGGTTCCTGATAGAGCAACAGAAGGGTTACCTGTTAGTGAATCTCATTTAATTATTGATACCGAGGAAGATACAACAGAAGAGTTAGCAAGTGAATTAATTGCTTTTGCTTCACCTGATTTTTGCGAAGAGAATGAATATGGTTATCAAGTGTGTTATTCTTTATCTAATATCGTGGTAAGGGGACAAGAAGAAGCGAATAACAATGGTTTTATGACAATTACTAGTTTTGTATTTTACTATGTAGCATTTATTTTTACGGCAGTAGTAGGTACTATACTTGCGATACAGTCTTTAAGTGATTCTACAAAATATAAATATCGTTATACAGTTCTCCGAAAGCTCGGAGTTAGAGATAAACAACTATTTAAAACCGTTCGTAAACAATTATTACTATTTTTCTTATTTCCTTTAGTTTATCCAATCATTGTTAGTATTTGTACGATTACATCACTAAATGATTTATTTAAATTAATTTTAGCAAATGATACA
Organism: uncultured Bacilli bacterium; assembly: GCA_944327425.1. Taxonomy (GTDB): domain Bacteria; phylum Bacillota_I; class Bacilli_A; order RF39; family UBA660; genus Caccenecus. Next base: position 188 of record CALVHJ010000071.1, on the reverse strand, counting down.
GTTTATTTAGTTTATTTCTTTAGTAATTTAATTTTATTCTTAATGATTTATGCAATTTATTTTATGGCAACTTATTTTGGATTTAAAAAGAATATTATGGAATGAAAAAGCAATAGTGTAGAATAAGTAAGGAGATTTAAAGTACATAAAATTACTTTATAATTAAGATAATTTTAAATCTCAGGGAA
>CALVHJ010000070.1 GCA_944327425.1 uncultured Bacilli bacterium | reverse complement strand
ATTAGAAAAACAAAGGGTATAAGCGAGTAGTTTATATCCTTTTTATATCAAATAAAAAACTGTCGGGGTATAAGTGTGGTCGTATAGACCCAAATGGAAGAAGTGTAAACTTCAAGGAGTGAAAGATGAGTGTTGCAAAATGACTCTTCATTTTGCAAAACAATGAAAAGCCATTATTGGAATTTGGTTGTACTAGCCCAAAAAAGAAGATAGTGAAAAGGGAAACAGAGGAAGAGAGTTGTGTGTTAGTATTCGGACAATAGGCCGACGCGTTGTATTCAATTTTTAGCCAACTCATATAATTATTAATATAAATGTTAATATAGAAACTGATAAATATGTCAAAGTTAAAAGTTGATAGTTTATCAGTTTTTAATATAATAGAATTCTATCACAAATTTTGTCGAACACTTTTACTTGCTTTTTTTATATATTTTTATTATTATGTTATTAGAAAGGCAGTAATTATGAGTGTATTAAAAGTAGATAAGTTATGTAAGAAAATTGGTAAGAAGCAGATTCTTAAGAATGTATCTTTTGAGATTAATAAAGGGGATATTCTAGCTTTCATTGGCCCTAATGGAGCTGGTAAAACTACTACTATTAAATGTATTTTGGGACTTCAAAAGATAACTAAGGGCCATATTTATATAAATGATTTAGATATTGAAAAGAACTTTTGTGATGCTATATCTAAAGTAGGTTCTTTAGTTGAATCTCCTGATGTTTATACATATTTATCTGGCTTTGAAAATTTGAAAATAGAAGCTCGTATGTATAAAAATGTATGTCTTGATGACATTTACCGCGTAGTAGAACTAGTAGGTCTTGAAAATAGAATTTATGACAAAGTAAGCAAATACAGTTTGGGAATGCGTCAAAGACTTGGTATAGCATCTTCCCTACTTAATAATCCTAACTTACTTATTTTAGATGAACCAACTAATGGTCTTGATCCTGAAGGAATAAAAGATTTAAGAGTATTATTAAAAAGACTTGCTAAAAGTGGAGTAGCAATACTTATATCAAGTCATAATTTAAGTGAATTAGAAAGCTTTTGCAATCGGGTAGCTATTATATCTAGGGGAGAAATAATAGATGAGAGTACAATTAAAGAAATAAAAGAAATGGACGAAAATAAATATATCTTAAAAGTTAATGATGCTTACTTATGTAAACAGTTTTTAAATAGTAATGATTTAATCCTTAATAAAACCCATATAGAAGTAATAAAAGATGAAAATGATATTGCTTTATTTATTAAAGAATTAGTCTTAAATAATATAAGTGTTTATGAAGTAGTAAAAGAGAATATGACTCTTGAAGAAGCCTTTATTAAGAAGTCAGGAGGTAAAAAAATTGCTTAAGTTAATCGAAAATGAAATAATTAAACTTTTAAAGAAAAAGAGCTTTTATGTTGTAACCATTATTTTTATTCTATTCTGTATTTTAACCAATATTGTTTATAAAAGTGATATAAATAGTGTTTTAACAGAAGAGATAGATATTAGCGAATTACAAGCTGAAAATGAAACTCTAGATTTAGGTAATAATGAAGAATTATTAACCTATGTAGAAAATTTAACTGTTATTAGAATAGAAGAATTAAAAAGAGAATATCCCGAAAATGTTTATTTAATTGAAAATAATTTATATAATACTGTTTATCATATGTATGAGAGTAGATATATTAAAAATGATCAAGAATTATATGAAGAATATTATTTAGAGTTAGAAAACGATTTAAATAAGATAGCCAACAACGATTATGAATATTTTTTAGACGAACGAATATCTTATCTTACCACAAGAATAAATGAGACTACCGACTTAGAACAAGAAAGATATAACAAGTTATTAGAATTAGCCATTTATCGTAAAGAAAATAGCATTCCTTATAATAACGATAATTTCTTACATAATGCTATCGTATTTTTAGAAGAAAATAATTTTGAATATCTAAATCTTTTAAATGATAATTCCCTAACCAGTGTGGAAGAAGAACGTCTTAGTTATCTAGAAGAACAAATGGCCATAAATGAATATATTTTAGAAACTAAAGAAGATGTAAATAACGAAACAACTCTAAGAGCCGTTTTAATTAATTTTTCAGGTGAATTTGGTCTATTTATTTTAATTTATGTTATTATGGCCGCAGGTTCTATCGTTAGTGAAGAATACTCCAGAGGAACAATTAAATCTTTGCTTACTAAACCTCATAAAAGAAGTGAAGTTCTAACCTCTAAACTTTTAGTAGTTATTTTTCTAATACCGATAATCATGTTATTTATGAGTCTTATTGAAATAGTTTTAGGGGGCCTCACATTAGGGTTTGATTCTTTAAGTATCCCTGTTATTATTTATAATGGCACTATTAATACTTATTCCGTAATAGGTTATTTGTTTAGTCTTCTACTTAGTAGTTTACCCATGTATTTAGTAATTGGTATTCTAAGCTTTATGATAAGCACTATTTCTCGTTCAACATCCGCGGCTATAACTATTAGTTTCCTCTTTTATTTGCTTGGTAATATTATATCAAATTTAGCTTTAATTTATGATTTACCTATTTTTAAAGCTTTTATATCACTTTATTGGGATTTTAGTTATATTATTACTAATTCTCCTAATCCTTATGGAGCATCAATATTTACTTCTATTCTAATTATCATTCTTTACCTTGGGATAATGTTGTGTCTATCTTATGTTTATTTTGCTAAAAAAGATGTAAAAAACCTTTAATTATTGTTATAATAAATATAGGTAGTGATTAAAGTGAAGTATAAAGTATTTAAAATTATATTTATTATCTTAATAATTATATTATTTGTTATAGCAACATTTTTTATAATCAAAGGATTAACAACTAAAGAAGAAATTAAAAAAAATGAAAGTACACCTAGTATCCAAAAAGTTGATGTTAATAAAATCATTTCCGATTTAAAAAAAGAAAATGATAATCTTATTTACGAAAGTAGTGACATTAATGAATTTACTAGTTTAGTATTTAATGAAGAAGGAAGAGTTAAATCTTACTTAATTGATACTGCTACTGGAGAAGAATTAGATATTAATGATTTAATCAAAAAAGATAAAATGAATACTTTTTTAGCTAAAGAAAAAGAACTATTAAATTTAAAATATCCGGAATTTATTGTCAAGGGTATTTTAGAAAGTGAAGGAACAAAGGCATATTATATAAAAAGTAATGAAATGACTATTTATTATTATGATTTTACTTATGATTATTCCTATTTAGAGGAAGTAACATTAACTATTAATTACAACGAAATTCATGATTGCCTAAACTTTACGCATATAATAGATAAGACTTATGAAAACGAAGATGGATATAACTACCGTCAAGATAAAAAAACGGTTGCTATTACTTTTGATGATGGACCTTCTAGCAAATATAATGCAAAGTTCTTAGATGTTTTAGCTAGAAATAAAGCTCATGCTACTTTCTTTATGGTAGGAACTATGATGAACTCTTGTCAAAAGTGTGTACTTGATACTTATAAATCAGGTAACGAAGTAGCTAGTCATACATACAACCATATTAATATAAAAAAATCAAGCATTGAAGAAGTTAATGAAAGTATTAAGAAAACTGACGATTTATTTTATAAAATAACTGGTGATCATATCAAATATGTAAGACCCCCATACGGAGCTTATGACAAAGAAAATTTAGAAAATGTTTTATATCCACTTATTTTATGGAATTTAGATACCGAAGACTGGCGTTATCATGATGTTGATCATATTGTTAATTACGTCTTAGAAAATATTAGCGATGGCTCTATTATTTTAATGCATGAGTTATATGAAACTAGTCTTGAAGCTTTAGAAATATTACTTCCCAAGCTTTATAGTTTAGGTTATCAAGTTGTAAGTGTAGGGGAACTTGCTATGCTAAAAGATAAAACTTTAGTATCGTCTCATGCCTATCGTGCTTTAAAAAGTTAAACAACGCCAATATCAGTATCCTGATTCTCTCGATTTATTTCCGACCATAACGCTAAGCCACCAGCGACTAAAAAAAGAATAGAAGCTATTAATGTCACATGAGCACTCAATACTTCTTTTTTTGTGCTATTATCTCTTAATTCCTGAACATTTTCATAACTAATAATAACAAAATACAAATAAATGAAAAACGCAACACAAAATATTGTAATGTTTAGTGTTCTAAATATTTTTTGCTTTCGTAAATCCCCAGTTTCTAGAAAATATTTTTCATAAGCATTAGAAAGTAAGGCCGCAATAATAATAAAAAAGTATACTACCCAAACCAAATTCTCTTCACTAAGCCTTTGTAATTTAACCCCAATATTCATATTAATATATATGTAAAAAATGTAAAATTATTAAATTTTAAAAAATTAGCAGTTATATATTGACAAGTGCTAAACATAATATTATAATAGTATTAGCACTTAGAGGTAATGGGTGCTAAGAAGTAGGTGATAAAAGTGGATGAAAGACAAAAAAGCTTACTTAAAGAAATTGTGGAGTGTTACATCAAAGAAGTAAAACCAATTGGTTCTAAGCATTTATGTGATAAATTCCATTGTTCAAGTGCAACGATTCGTAATGAAATGGCTTTTTTAGAAAAACTTGGTTATCTTGAAAAAAATCATATTTCTAGTGGTCGTATACCTAGTGAAGCAGGCTATAGATATTATGTTGAGCACTTAATGGAACCTAAAGAACTAAATGGTGAAGATATGCTAAAACTTCAAACTTTATTTTCCAACAAAAACTTAACAGTTAGTGACGCTATTGAAAAATGTCTAGAAATTATTAGTGATATAACTAACTACACAAGTATTTCGCTTGGTGAATATAGTAAAGATAATGTTTTAAGACAGATAAATATTATTCCTCTTGATGAAGAAAAATTAGTAGCTCTTGTCTGTACCGATAAAGGTATAGTAAAAAACAAACAATTTAGTATTTCCACTGACATAAATATGATGGAAGTAGTTAAAATAAGTGAAATCATCAATAAAATGTTAGTAGGTACTCCTTTGTCCCTAGTTAGTGAAAGACTTGAGTATGATATAAAGCCAATTATTTCCAAACAAGTTGAACAATATGAAGCAGTTTATGGCATTTTTTATGATGCTTTCCATGATTTTATCAATAAAAATGAAAACATCCACGTTGTCGGTAAATCCAAAATGTTAAACCAACCTGAATATAGTGATACAACCGAAATTAAGCGTCTCATCTCCAAACTGGAAGATGAAAGTGAAGTAAGAAAAATTGAAAAAAATGATAGTAGTGATATCAGTATTTACATTGGTAGTGAAAGTAATTTTGATGATAATGTAACAGTTGTTAAAACAAATTATTCACTAGGTGGTGAAGAGGGCACAATAGCGATTATTGGACCTAAGCGAATGGAATATGATCGAGTTGTTGCCGTTCTTAACATTTTAAACAAATGGTTAGAGGAAGCAGGTGATTAAATGGAAGAAGAAGTAAAAAATGAAGCAAATGTAGATAATATGGCCGCTGAGCCCCAAAAAGAATTTACAGAAAAACCCGAGGTAAAAGAAGAATGTTCACCTCCAAAGAAAAAAATAAAAGAAAAACGCAAAAAAATCGATAAAGAAAAAGACGAATTAATTAAAGCCAATCTTGATTTAAAAGAAAAAGTGCTTCGCATTACGGCTGAGATGCAAAACATTAAAAGACGAAGTGAAATTGATCTTGCTAATGCTTATAAATATGATGGTTTTGATATTATAAAGAGTATTTTGCCTATTTTAGATAATTTTGAACGAGCTTTAAGTATTAAACAAGTTGGTACCGAAAAGTTTTTAGAAGGATTTAAAATGATTTATGATAACCTAAAAAACATCTTAGAAAATAAAGGTGTTACGGAAATTGTATGTCTTCATAAAGAATTTGATCCAAGTATTATGAATGCAGTTATGACTGATACCAATAATGATTTGGCAAATAATGTTGTTTTAGAAGTATTACAAAAAGGTTATATGTATCAAGATAAAATTTTAAGACCAGCAATGGTCAAAGTAAACGAAAGAAATATTACTCAAGAAAATAATGAAAGGAATGATGAATAATGAGTAAAATTATAGGTATAGATTTAGGTACAACAAATAGTTGTGTTGCTGTTTTAGAAGGTGGCGAGCCCAAAGTTATTCCAAATGCGGAAGGAGCTCGTACTACACCATCTGTTGTAGCCTTTAAAGGCGATGAGGAAATGGTAGGAGGGATTGCACGTAACCAAGCAGTTACAAATGCTAAGAATACTATTTCTTCCATTAAAAGAAAAATGGGTACTAATGAGAAAGTAGAAGCCAATGGTAAGAAATATACCCCAGAAGAAATTAGTGCTAAGATTCTCTCTAAACTTAAAAAAGATGCTGAAGCTTATTTAGGGGAGAAAGTAACAAAAGCAGTTATTACCGTTCCAGCTTATTTCAACGATGCTCAAAGACAAGCTACTAAGAATGCTGGTAAAATAGCGGGACTTGAAGTTGAAAGAATAATTAATGAACCAACCGCAGCTGCTCTAGCTTATGGTCTTGATAAACAAGACGAGTTACAAACTATTTTAGTGTATGACTTAGGTGGTGGTACATTCGATGTCTCAATACTTGAGCTAGGTGATGGTGTATTTGAAGTTAAAGCTACTGCTGGTAATAATAAACTTGGTGGCGATGACTTTGATGAGCGAATCATGGATTATTTAGTAGGAGAATTTAAGAAGGAAAACGGTATTGACTTATCAAAAGATAAAATGGCTATGCAACGTATTAAAGATGCTGCTGAAAAAGCTAAAAAGGATTTGTCTGGTATGACTACTACCCAAATTAGTTTACCATTTATCGCTCAAAACGATGAGGGACCACTTCATTTTGAAACAACCTTATCAAAAGCTAAATTTGAAGATTTATGCCGTGATTTATTTGATTCAACTCTTGAACCAGTAAAAAAGGCTCTTAAAGATGCTAAACTTTCTGCTAAAGACATTGATAAAGTAATACTTGTTGGTGGTTCAACTCGTATTCCATATATTCAAGAATTAGTTAAAAAAGAACTTGGTCAAGAACCTAATAAGAGTGTAAACCCTGATGAAGTTGTTGTT
>CALVHJ010000069.1 GCA_944327425.1 uncultured Bacilli bacterium | reverse complement strand
TGGAGGAATACCCAAGTCTGGTTGAAGGGACCGGTCTTGAAAACCGGGAGGTCGAGCAATCGGCGCAGGGGTTCGAATCCCTTTTCCTCCGCCACTTAATTTTACATCGCGGGATGGAGCAGTCTGGTAGCTCGTCGGGCTCATAACCCGAAGGTCGTTGGTTCAAATCCTTCTCCCGCAACCATATGGTTCGTTAGTCTAGAGGCCTATGACGTCTGCCTGTCACGCAGAAGATCACGGGTTCGAATCCCGTACGAACCGCCATTTTTTTTGGCTTCATAGCTCAGTCGGTAGAGCAGAGGACTGAAAATCCTTGTGTCGCTGGTTCAATTCCCGCTGGAGCCACCATAAAATGTTACTTAGAAACCTAGGAATTACCTAGGTTTTTTCATGACTTAAAGCTGGGACAAAAATACCACCACCCTCTTTCTGGGACAATGGTGGCCAAATTTAATTAAAAAAAATTACATCTAATTAGATGTATATTTTGTTTGAGAGTTAAAAAGGTATGTACTTAATTAATAATGTCTTTTTGATTTTCTTGTTTTAGTAACCATATCTATTTTGGGAGGTATAACCTCATCTTTAAAGTCGTCTTTTAATAACAAGTATGCTTCTATATTAAGTACATTTGCAATTTGTTCAAGTTTTTTTAAACTTACATTAAATACTCCTCTTTCTAAATCAGAAATATATTTAGATGTTAGGTTTACTTTTTCAGCTAAATCCTCTTGGGTGAGATTCTTTTTTATTCTGTAATATTTAATATTAGTTTTAATAATATTTCTTAAACTACGTTTTAGCATTATAAGTATCACCGCTTAATAAAATTATTAACTAATTTTAAATATTAGTTATCTTTGTTTATTTCTCCTAGTTTTTCATTAATCCATATGTATAAATGCTCTTTCAATGGTAAAAAGCCATTTTTATTACTTTCGCTTACCTCTTTGCCATCTAGTTTATAATTAATATTTTTAATTGATAGCTTTAAGTGTTTGGATATGTCATCAACATCAATTACTTTTGCATAAATTTCTTCGCCAATATCAGCATAATCAGTTACGTTATGAACAAAACTATTTGATATTTCTGATATATGAATTAAACCATTATAATTATCTTTAATCTTGACAAAAATACCATATTCTTTAAATCCTGTTACTATACATCTTACTACGTCTCCTATTTTATACATGTTTATACCACCTGAAAGTATTATAACATTTTTTCTTTACTTTAGAAATATTTTTGCGTTATAATAATTTTGGTGATTATTTTATGGAAGAAAAAGTTAAAGCTTTAATTGAAGAAATTAAACCGTTTTTAGCTCAAGATGGTGGCGATATCGAGTTTATTCGTTTAGAAGATAACTATGTATATATCAAACTTACGGGAGCATGCCGTAATTGTATGTTTCAAGATGATACCGTTGCTTTTGGAATAGAAGCATTATTTAAAGATAGAATACCAGAAATAGAAGGAGTTATAAATGTTGATTTATAGCTCTTATTTTTTTTCTAAGATCCAAGATATACCTTCAATAGGAGCATATTTGTTAATTTCTAAGTAAGCATCGCGTAAAAATTCTTCATAATCAGCAGCTTTATCAATAATTGGTATTAATTTTTCTTCCTCTTCTAAATCATTCATGATATTTTCATAAATATCAAAATAGTAAGAGGGATATAATAGTCTTGCATATAATAGTTCTAAACTGTAAATAGAGAAATTAGTTAATTTTAAAGTTTCTTTTAAATAACTTAAAGCATCTGCTCCAAAAAAGAAAGCACTTTTTATATATTCAGCGATATCTCTAACTTCTAAATCAAAAATAAAACTTAAAGGATTTAAATAATTTAGCTTATAATTAGGATATTTAATACGTCTATGAGATAAACAGATACGATCAAATTTAGTTTGATGATATTTAATGTTCGTATTATTGACATAACTTATAGCATTTTCACCTAAACCAATATAATAACTAAAACTGTCTAAAATTATTTCTTTATCTTTTCCTAATTCATGAATTTGATATTCAAAATAATCTATTTTATCACTCCATAATTTAGCCCATGAGTTACGATATAAGCTACTTTTGTTAGCAGTTAAGATTAAGCTCATGTTTATTTTAAGCATATTTGTTATATCATATTCTTCGTATTTATCTCCTACTGGTTTTAAAAGAATATAGTTAGTGTTATAAACGCTTGTAATTAATTTACCAAACTTATTTAAAAGCATATCATGACATTCTAAGTTTCGCATTTTTAATTCTTTAGTTATTTCTACTAAATCTATTAATTCCTTTTCGGTTCTTTTCAAGGGTACAAAATAAAATTCTTCTTTATGCCATTTAAAAGAATAAACTACATCCCACTCTTCTACACTATCAATATTAAAATTATAGAAATAATTAATAATATCTTTCATATTCATCACTACTTAAATGTATGAAAAAACTGATGTTTTAATACATCAGCTTTATATATTACTTTCAGGATTAGTTGGCATAAAAGAACTTAAATCCATTACCATTTTAGCATTATCATGAGCTATATTAGCAACAGTTTCTTTAGCCTCAGCATTAGCTAAATGTTCATTAGCGGCTTTTAATTTAGAATTAATTTCAGCTTCTTTTTTTAGTAATTCTTGTTCTCTTTGTTCAAGGGTGCTTAATTCTTTTTGATATTTAGTAATTAAAGCATCAAACATATTTTCACATGCTTTTAAGAATGTCTCTTTGTCGTTATCAAAATTTATAGTTTTAATAGTATTAGGTGTATCATCAGATGGCTTTATAGGTGTTGGTGGAGTAGATGGTGCCTCTTTGATATTTGCGGGTTCTTCTTTACTTGCCGGGGTTACATTAGGAGTTGATGATGAAGGTATATTTTGGGAACCGGTATTATTCATCGCAGTTGCATTATTTATTAAATTCATTACAGATTGCTCTTCAGATACAGTTTCGGTTTTAGTTACATTTGGAGTTATAGGTGTAACTGAGACATTAGAATTACTAGTATTATTAGTACTAGGCATAACTGGAGCAGTATTTAAGGCATCATTATTAGATGGTGAAGGACTAACGGGTGGAGTGTTATTACTTACACTACTACTTGGGGGATTATAGCGGTTTTTAATGACATCAAACGAAGCTTGAGGTAAAGTAAGGGGGGTATAATATGCTTCATCAGCCGAAATATTGTCCCCTATTTTTATGTATTCAAAATTAGTTCCACTAATAATTCCTTTTAAATAATTTTTAACATTTTGCCATTCACTATCATCATTTATTTTTTCTAATTTAGTTGTGTATTTACTAACATAAATAATTGGTAGGCCCATTGAACCCATTTTCTCACTATCTAAAATAACATAGTTGTTATTATCAGCTTTAAAGGCACTAATAATATTTAAGTTATCAATACTTCCAGTTGGTTTAGTAATATTTATTTTTGCCATATTAATCCCTCTCTATTCTTAAATAATTATATCAAATTTTTTTTCTTTCTTCAATTCTTTATTTCACTAATTATGAACCAACGACATCCATAAGCACAATTATTTTTAATATAATCATCAACCTTATCAACATCATTTAATTCCTTAAAATTTTTATTAGTTTTGCTATTAAAGCCTTTTAATCTTAATTTATTATAGGCGATATCACCTACAATATAGTCAAAATCATCAAAATATTCGGTTAGTTTCTCTTCTAATTCCGGAATATTAATTGCATCTTTATAGTTGTTTAAAACTTGATATTTACGATTATTAATTGTTATTACTTCCATAAAACCCTCCTACATAAAACTAAATATAATGATTGAAATAACACTAAGAGATGTTACAATAACACTCATAAGTAATAAAATATCAACATAGCCATTACCACTCGTGATTTTCTTACCATATATTTTGTAATAATTAATTGCTTTATTTAAATCTTTATCTCGCGTAGGACTTTCGGTATCTACTTCAAAATATTTGTAAGCATCTATTTGAGCTTTGTTTATCTCATCATTACTCATACTTTTTAAATTAGATAAACTTACTCCTAATAAATCTAGAGCCTCTAAATTTAAATTGCCGGTAATAGTTTTGTCTAAAACTAATTCTCTAGTAATATCCATTTCATTTAAACGAGAATAATAATATTTTTCAATGAAAGTAGGATCATCACTCATTAAATAATTGTAGGATATACGATAAGGATTTTTAGTATGAGATGAATATATTAATTCAAGAAAATCTTCTTCTTCAGTTAAAGATACTTCTTCTGTTTGTTTTTTGGCAACAAACATATCAACTAAATATTTTTGAATATTAGTAAAGTAAGGATTCTTAGATTGGTATTTGCGGTTTTTATTTTGTTCTTCATATTCATAGAATCTTAAAAAGTCGTCCTTAAATAAAGCTAATTCTGATTTATTTAAGCCAAATTTACCAAGATTATTAAAAAAAACAATACTATTTTTTAAATAATATGGATTAACTATATCTAATTTGCCATAAATTAGAGCAAGTAAGCGAATTACAATAACAGGAAAAGTATTGAAAGCTAGACTGTCAGTGTTGTTTATATTTGCTAAATATAATTTTATAGAATTATCAAAAGCAATGTTCACAAAATACTCTTCCCTCATATTATTCACCTTAATTTATTATATCAGGTACTAGTGTAAAAAACAATTATCAAATTTTGTAAACTCCTTTACAATTACTTTACTTTCCTTTTAATAAATAATTTATATAAAGGAATATCTAAAGCATTAGCAAGGCGGTTTAAATTATTTAAATTGATTACAGTATTTTTATTTTTACTTTCGATGTTTTTTATTAAATTTACATTTATGCCACTTAATCTAGCTAATTTTTCATAAGTTAAATAACCATATTTAGGATTGTTAGTACGATAATATATAATATTATCACTAATTAAACTATATATTTCTTTTATTTTCATATTTATTACATAATAAAACACTTGACCTCGAGGGCATATAAGCCAAAAGAGAGTTTGGAAATTTGGTCAAGTGCTTTTTGTACAGAAATTAATCTGTACATTAATATTATATATTTACTCTCAGTAATAATCAAGAAAAAGCGTTCGACAATTTTTACCAATTATTTATTTAACCCTTTTTAGGCAGATTCATAATATATGGTAGGTGATTAAAATGTGTCCAAGACGAGGCGGAGGAGGATTTTTTACCATATTAGCTATATTTTGTTTATGTATTTTAATTTTTTATCAAATTATTATTACTTTAATTTTGCCTTTTCGCTTTAATATTTTTATATTGTTAGTAGAAGTATTTATTTTATTCTATCTTTTGTTTAGGATTATTTATCCTCGTTGTTAGGTGGTAATAAGTTTTTGATAAGATTTTCGGTTTTAAACATGTAGTCAAGTTTTTTTCTTATTTCTTTGGTTACACTTATTTCCATTCCCTCTAAATTCATGATGGGAGGAATGCTTATTACTATAAAGAATAAATGTTTTTCTTGACTACTTAAAGGATAATTTCTAAGATAGCGATCAATTATAGGTTCAAAGTTAAGATTCATATACTCTTTTTGATAAAATTTAATTAGATCGAGAATTGGTGAATCTATTTTGGATTTTTCCCAACTAATTAAATATTCTCGAGTATTTTTAATAAAGTGATCAGTTTCTAAATTATTATGAATGAAGGCTACTCTAGTTTTTAAATCATCTTTAGCATTATTAAACCAGTCATCTAATTCTTTGGTACAAAAATCTAGAGCTGAAAATATTTTATACATATTACGCATTAATAGGTAATGACTGGGAGATGGATATACTTCTTCAATTAGACTCTCATATAAAAAATTATAATAGTTTTCGGTATATAAAATATTATCCTTTAAGTTTTCATATATTTCTTTATATTTATCTTCGGTTACTTCTTTAAAGTAAGTTGTTTTGTTGTGGAGAAGTGCTACTAAATCAATCATATCTATAGCTTTTTGTTCTTTAGGCATAGGAATATCTTCAACATATTCAAAAATATTTACATCTTGCCTATCTTCTTTAGCTAGTTTGGGAAAATAATCAAAATTACGACTAGTTAAATATTCATAAGCGTTTGCTACTTTATTATCTTTTTTTTCTTTTACAACAAAGGTTCCACTCGTTGAATCAATGATGGTAACATTTTTCTTTTTAGTTAGCCGATATGGTTTAAATTCTCTTTTTAATACTTCTAAAGCATTATTCATTGGTTTCAGGAATAATAAGTTTATCTCCTGGTGTGATACTGTTTAAATCATTGTAGTCTTGTAAAATATTTAAATTGGAATTGTACATTGTACAAATTGTTTCTACACTTTCACCATCACTTACCATGTGAATATGATAGGTAGCATATTCATTTCCTTCACTTTTTATACTTTTTATAATGGTATCTTCACTCTCTCTTTCTTCTTCTATTTCTAATTCGTCTACTTCTTCGGTACTTTCTTCGTTTCTCTCTTCTGGTTTTGATAAGTCTTCTTCCTCTAAAAAAGCATTATTAACATCTTGAAATAATGGTTCTTCTTCTGGTTCTTCTTCTATTTCTTTTAAACTTGCAATAACATTGAAATCAATATTGACTCTTAAAATACTTCCTTCTATCACTTCATAAGTAAAATCTTCAATCATAAATTCAATTGTATCCACATCTACATTTTCTGTCAAATCAATTTCAAAGGGTAATATATAAGAAAACGGTTCTTTATTTACACTGACTTCGTGGCTTTTAAAATCTCCTGATACAATAAAATTTCCTTTCAATGTTCCCTCTTCTACTTTTGTTTCATGTTCTAGACTTATTGATGTTATTTCACTTACCTTTTTTTCAAAATCAATATCTTTTGTAAATGGTATTTTACAATTCATTCAATCATCTCCTAAGAAATTCTATGATTTTTTTTCATTTATATTCAAAAAATGATTTGAAATTCCTTTTATAGTAGTAATTTGTATTATTTTCTTATTGAAAATCATTCTTACATTGACTTTTTGCATATAATATGTTAAAGTTTTTAAGTAAGAAATTTATGGAGGTGGCAAAATGGCTAAAAAAGTTACAACAAAGAAACCTTTAACAGGAAATAAGAGAAGTCATG
>CALVHJ010000068.1 GCA_944327425.1 uncultured Bacilli bacterium | reverse complement strand
TACTATTAAATTAGTCGTTGATAAAGAACTCGAAAATGGTAAAAAAGTAGGTGCTATAACTGTTCATTTATACCGCGCATTTAGTAGCAAATACGTACTTAATGTCCTACATAAATCAGTTAAAAATATTGCTGTCTTAGACCGAACCAAAGAAGCAGGATCTAACGGTGAACCATTATATTTAGACATTGTAAATGCCTTAAAAGATATGAAAATAAACATTGTAGGAGGAAGATTTGGCTTATCAAGTAAAAACACCACTCCGAAAGATATTAAAAGTGTTTATACCATGTTAGAAAAAAACTTAAAAAACAATTTTACAATAGGCATTATTGATGATGTAACTTTGACAAGTCTACCTAAGGAAAAATATAAAATTGATTTAGATGCCCAAGAGTTTTTAATTTATGGTTATGGTTCTGATGGCTGTGTCAGTGCTTCAAAAGATATTTTAAAAATTGTGGGTAATATTGGTAATTATGTTAATGGCTATTTTTCTTATGACTCTAAAAAAAGTGGTGGCGTAACTGTAAGTAATTTAAGAATTAGTAATAAAGAAATAAATGCTCCCTTTTACGTAGAAAATCCTAGTTTAATTGTTGTAACCAAAGATGAATACTTTAAAAAATTTAGTATGATAGACAATATTAAAGAAAATGGTACAATTATTATCAATACAAATAAAACTAGCGAAGAACTTATAAATATGTTTTGTCTAGAAGATATAGAACTTATTCAAAAAAGAAATGTAGCCGTATATACAATTGATGCATCTCTAATTGCTTCTAACTGTGGGATAAGAGGTAAAATAAGTAAAATTATGGAAATGATTATTCTTGATAAATTAGGGGTACCAAATGCCTACGAATTACTAGAAGCAAGTATTAAAAAAAGCTTTAAAACCAAAGGCGAAAACATAATTAATAGTAATATAGCCGCCATAAAAGAAGCTCTAACCAATTTAAAACAAATAGAAATTAAAAGAAATAATAATAAACCCAAAGAAACCAATTTAGATGTTTTCAGTAAAATAAATAAAAGACTAGGTGATGAGTTAACTGTAAGTGAGGTATCAAGTCTAAAAACCGGAACATTCCCAGATGGTTTAAGTAAATTAGAAAAAAGACATGTTAACAGTTATGCTCCTAAATGGCTAAAAGAAAACTGTATAGAGTGTGGACGTTGTAGTTTTGTTTGTCCTCATGCTGTAATTAGAACTTTTATAACTAAAGATAAAGAAGGAATACCTTTTTTAGCCAATAAAGAATATTCCTATCAAGTATTAGTAAGTGGGGTAGACTGTACAGAATGTGGCTTATGCATTGAAGAGTGCCCTGGTAAAAATGGTAAAAAGGCCTTAGAATTTGCTTCTGTTGATATAAATAAACAAAAAGAAGCCAACACTTATTTTAACAATTATGAAAATCCGGAAATATTAAACAAATTTACAGTACCTGGAGCAAGTTTATGTAAACCTCGCTTTGAATTTAGTGGAGCTTGTGCTGGATGTGGAGAAACCCCTTACATAAATTTAATAACCAGACTTTACGGTGATGAACTAGTAATAGCTAATGCTACAGGTTGTTCTAGTATTTATGGTGGCTCAGTTCCAACAACTCCTTATACTATACCTTGGGCCAATTCTTTATTTGAAGATAATGCTGAGTTTGCTTTAGGTATGCACTTATCATTCCAAACTAAACGAAATTTAATAAAAAAAATAATGGAAAGTGAAATGAATAATGTGACTAAGGAAATTAAAGATCTCTTTACTAGTTATCTTGCTAACATTAATGATTTTAAAATAACTATGGATATAAAAAATAAACTATCTAATTTAGAGATACCTGAAAAGCTAAAAAGTTTATTAAATTACCTTCCAGCTCGAACTGTTTTAGCCATTGGTGGTGATGGTTGGGCTTATGATATTGGCTTTGGTGGCTTAGATCATGTTTTGCTAACGGGGGAAAATATCAAAGTGTTAGTTTTAGATACAGAGGTTTATTCTAATACTGGTGGCCAAGCAAGTAAATCAAGCAAATTAGGAGCTGTCGCTGAATTTGCCAATTTTGGTAAAAAAACAGCCAAAAAAGATTTATTTCGAATAGCCATGTCTTATCCTAATTGTTATGTAGCTAGTATTAGTTTAGGAGCCAATATGCAACATAGTATTAAAGTTATGAAAGAAGCTATGGAACATAATGGACCGGCCCTTATCATTGCTTACTCACCATGTATTGAACAAGGAATCAAAACAGGTATGTCTCACTCTATTGAAGAAGAGCGTTTAGCTAGTGAAGTAGGATACACTCTTTTAATGCGATATAATCCCGAAGAAGATAAATTATATATGGATAATAAAGAACCAAATTTTGCTAATTATGAAAAATTCTTAGATAATGAAGTAAGATATAATGCTTTAAAAATTAAGGATGAAAAACTAGCTCGAGAATTATTATCAAAACAAATAGATAATGCTAAAAAAAGATATGCTTATTATAAAGAATTAAGCCAAAATAAAGCTTCTCAAAATTAATGAGAAGTTTTTCTTTTATTTCTAAAGTTATTTTCTTAATTTAATTAAAGCTTTTTGTTACAAAAAAATCGAAGCTGCCCCCTGAAGACAGCTTCTTAAAAGAATAAAAAGGGGTTGACTAGTGTGATACTAGCACCAATTCGCCTGTTAAGTGAATTGGTGATGTTTATATTAAAGGAAAAAAGGTTTTTTGTCAACACTTTTTAGTTAATTTTTTAATTTTTTTTAAAATTAATTTACAAAAGTGGTTAGTTTTGTTAAAATTATATCAGCAGGTGATGAAGATGATTATAAAGAAGCCATATGCTTTTATGATTAAGCATTTTAGAATTATTCACTTAGTACTATTATTACCTATGCTTTATCTAATCACTCAAACCAAACAAATAATCGAATTTTTTAGAACTTATGTAGCTAATGGTTATTTATTATCATCATCAAACGTTTTACAAAGCCTATCAAGTGATTATATAAACATCTTCATGTATTTAGCTATTATTATCCTTATTGGTTCTTTCATAACTATTTCTATATTATTACAACAAAAAGAAAAGCCGACTAAATTCTATAATATAACAATAGTTTACTATATAGCTATATTTATTTTATTAACAGCCAGTTTTAGTGTTTTTAAAGCTATTGAAGATGATACCATTGCTAATACTTTTGTCAACATAATTCGTGATTTAGCAACCATTGTCCATTACAGTCAATACATTTTTGTTATTTTTACTGCCATAAGAGGTATTGGCTTTAATATTAAAAAATTTAATTTTAAAAGTGATTTAGATGAATTAGAAATAAGCAGTGAAGATAGTGAAGAAGTAGAATTTCTTATAGGTGGGGATACCTACAAACTAAAAAGAACAATTAGACGTTTCTTTCGAGAATTAAGTTATTATTATAAAGAAAACAAATTTATATTTACGGTAATCATAGTAGTTATTATTTTAATAATAGGCAATATCATATATACTAACCGAACTATTTATCAAAGAGTTTACCGTGAAAATGAAAGTTTAGCCTTTGGCAACTTAAATATAAGCATAACAGATAGTTATATTTCCAATCTTTCCCAAAATGGTAAAGTTATTAAAGATGGAAAATACTATGTTATCATTAAAATAGACATTACTAATCGTTATGAAGAAAATCTTCAATTAAGTTATTCAAATCTTGCTTTAGTAGGAGATAGAGTTTATGAAACCCCTGATATAACTGCTGGTAATTACTTTGTTGATTATGGCGACCCATATCGTGATGCTTATATAAAAGGAAATGATACATCATCTTATGTCATAGCCTATGAAATAGATGCTAGTGATATTCGTAAAAATTTTCATTTAGAAGCTTATTCTGGTTATGGAAACACTAATAAAATAAATATAAATCCAACTCTTATTAATGATAATATAAGAACGACCTTTATTAATGAAGGAATGAATATTAGTTTGTCAAACACTAATTTAGGTCAAAGTGAATTTGCTATTATTGATTATGAATTAACTGATTTTTTCAGCTATAACTATGAAAACTGTCTAACCGAAAATAATTGCTTATTATCTACTGATTATATAAGACCAGACACTAATCTCAATACATTACTAGTATTAGACTACAATTTAGTTTTAGATTCATCATCGCTATACTTATCAAGTCCTAAAACATATCGCTCCTTTTTCCGTGATTTTGTTGAAATAGAATATAGTATTGACGATAAAGATTATACAGCCATTGCTAATTTACTTAATCCATCATCTTATACTGATAAAGCCGTTCTTGCTGTTCCTAGAACTATAAATAATGCCGATACAATTAATATCGTAGTTACAATTAGAAATGTTGCATATAGTATAAAATTGCTGTAAAATATATCAGGGGGTGTAGTTATGTTTGAAGAATTAATAAAAAAAGCTTTAAGGAGATTTAGATCTTCTAAAGAATTTAATCAAGGAGATATTTATACTGAACTTATTAAAGAATGTAAAAAGTATTTTAATGATCAAGAAATTTTAATGATAAAAAAAGCCTATTTAATGGCTAAAGATTTACATCGTGGTCAAAAAAGAAAGAGTGGAGAACCATACATTATTCATCCTGTTCATGTTGCTTATATCTTACTTGAAGAACTAAATTTACATGATTCAAGTAGTATTGTTGCTTCTCTTTTACATGATACTGTTGAAGACTGTGGCATAACCTATGAATTTTTAGAAAAACATTTTGGTAAATACATAGCAAGTCTTATTATGGGAGTAACGAAGATAGGCGAATTAAAATACAATACCAAAGAAGAAAAAGAAGCTTTTTATAACCGCCTTTTACTATTATCAAGTCTAAAATTTTATTGTATAATCCTAATAAAATTAGCCGATCGTCTTCACAACATGCGAACACTAGAATATAAAGAAGAACCCAAAAGAAGATTTAAAAGTGCTGAGACATTAAGGATATTTGTACCCTTAGCCAATCATATTGGTTCTTACATAGCCAAAGAAGAATTAGCCGATTTATCATTAAAATATTTAAACGAACGTGAATATCGGGTAATTAAAGGAATGCGTAAAGATTATTCTTTAAAACATCAAGAAGAAATAGAATATGAATTATTATTATTTAGAAATATGCTTAGTAATTTAAGTATAACAGGTGATGTTAGAGTAAGTCTAAAAAGCACATTTGCTATTTATCAACATTTAACTAATAATTACAAAATTTCCGAAATTCCTAATTTAATTCGTTATACCATTATGGTTGATAATCCTAGTGACTGCGAGAAAGTAGCGGATAAAATACGTCAAAAATATCAAGTGCTTGATGCTTATACTAAAGACTATATAACAAGTCCTAAGCCCAACGGTTATCAAGCTCTTCATTTGTCAATTCCTGGCTATAAATTTACTAAAAATAAAAATGGTGAGGTTAAAATAGAAACAAGAAGAAGCAAGATAACTAATGAATATATTCCTATTCAAATTCAAATATTTACCAAAGAAATGTTTTTAGTCAACAGCTATGGTTTTGCAGCCCTTCTAGATATCCATCCAGAAAAAACTTTAGATGAGATCCAAGAAGAATTATTAAAGACCAATCCTTTCTTTAAAGCTCTTCAAGAAAACGAAGAAATCGAAAATCCTTTATTATTTTTAGAAAAAACGGTAAGAGAATTACTATCGGATAAAATCAATGTTCATGTCGCTGATAATGCCATATATTGTTTGCCTGGGGCATCAACCGTTCTTGATTTAGCCGAAAAAATTCACTCTGAATTAAAAGATGAAGCCATTGGTGCTATTGTAAATGGTGCAATGGTTAATTTAGATTTTCCTTTAAAAGAAAATGATCATGTTATTATATTAACCAAAAATAACAATTTAAAAGCTAATCTTAATGAAGAACCACTAAATTTATCTTTAAAAAAGCCTAAATAGGTTCCCATCTAGGAACTTTTTTTCTTAATATCTTGAAAAAACACCAAAATTAAAGTATAATTAAGAAGAAAATAGTAGGAGGAAACTATGAGGAAAATTATAGCAAGTTTAGACATTGGAACAAATACAATTAAACTTATAGTTGGCGAGTTTGTCAAAAACAAGCTTAATATTCTTTGTGTTTCTGAAATACCTTGTAAAGGTGTAAAGAAGGGATTAATATATAATAAAGAAGAATTAATACCTGTTTTAAAAGAAACTTTTCATAAAGCTGAAGAAATGCTTGGCATACCTGTAAAAGAAGTTGTTTTAGGAATACCAGCTTACTACACTCAATCTCAAATGTCTGAAGGTTCAAGTACCATTACCAATGAAGACCATCTTGTAACTTATCAAGATCTAATTAGAGCCATGCACGCTACTAGTTACAATAAAATAGGGGAAGATGACGAATTAGTTTCTATTTTACCTACTACATACAAAGTAGATAGTGATATTGTTAAAAATCCAATTAATATGATTGGTCACAAGTTATCTTTAAAAGCTGTTTTGGTAACTGTACCCAAAAGTAATGTTACTTCTTTTCTAAGAGTTTTAGAAAGTATTGGTATAAAAGTAATAGATATTGTAACAACATCTTTAGCTGATTATGCTACTAATCGTTTTAAAGAGTCTGGTAATAAAATTGGTGCCATAATAAACATAGGCGAAGAAACAACAACTGTATCAATCTTTAATAAAGGTATCCTTACTAAAGCCGAGGTTATTGAACTCGGAGGGGCCAACATCGACAATGATATAGCCTACATTTACAAAATAACCAAAAAGGATGCGAGAGAATTAAAAGAACGAATTGGTCTAGCTTGTAGTGATATGGCTAAAAAAGAAGAAAGAATCATTGTAACTGATCGTCTTGGTGAAGACGTTACTATTAATCAATTAGATTTAAGCGAAATTATCGAAAGTAGACTAAAAGAAATATTAGAATTATCAAAAAAACAAATTAACCTCTTAACAAAAAGAGAAATTGAATATATAATTGTAACTGGAGGGTCTAGTGAAATAGCAGATTTTAACAATTTGCTCGATAAAGTCTTTACTAAACCCCATATTCTTGGTAAAATAGATATTGTAGGTGCAAGAAATAACAAATTTAGCACATGTATTGGAATTATTAAATACTATAATGGAAGATTAAAATTAAAAAATAAAGAATATTCTGTATTTAACTTAGACGAATTAGAAATATTAAGTGGTATTCATAAAAAAGTGAGTATTAATGAAAATTCGATATTAGGAAAATTATTTGGATATTTTTTTGATAGTTAAGGAGAGTGCAA
>CALVHJ010000067.1 GCA_944327425.1 uncultured Bacilli bacterium | reverse complement strand
ACTTATATGTCATTTTAGTTTACAAAAAAGTGCATATAACTTATTCGTTACACACACTAAATATTATACAACCGAATTAAATATCTTCTCTTTTATTATATGTTACAAGTAATTTACTTTAGGCATTTTTTTTGATAGAATATAAATAATAAATATTAAGTGATAAAAAATTGAATTATAAAGAATATCAGCAAAAATTGTTTATATTTAGAGAAAGAGGGATTTTATGCAAACTTTTATTTTTGGACATCGTAATCCGGATACTGATAGTGTGTGTGCTAGTATTGCTTTGTCTTATTTATTAAATGAGATGGGAGGTAATACGGTTGCTAAAGTGCTTGGACATTTAAATAATGAAACGAAATTTGCTATTAATTATTTTAAAATAAAAGAACCTGATTATCTTAATGATACGAAAGTTAAAATAAAAGATCTTAAATATAATAAGAAAGCGATAGCTCATGAAGATGATTCTATTTATGATGCTTTTATGTTTATGCAAAAAGAAGGGGTTACAGCTATACCTCTTGTTGATTTAAAAAAGCATTTAACGGGATTAGTTACATTAAAAGAAATAGCTAAGTTTTTGATTAGTGGAAATAAAGAAAAAGTTGATACTAGTTATGATAACATAGTTAATAGTATAAATGGTATTGCCTTGTTACAGTTTGATGATATTATTAAAGGTAATGTGATGGTGGCTTCTTTTCAAAGTAAAACTTTTCATGAAGAAGTAGAGCTAACTAATACCGATATATTAATTGTTGGTGATAGATATAAAATACTAGAATATGCTATAGAATCAAAGGTTAAGTTAATTGTTTTAACTGGTAATCATGTTCTTCCAAGTAAGCTTTTAAAGAAAGCGGAAAAGAATAAAGTAAATGTTATTTTAAGTAAGTTTAATAGCTTGGAGACAGCTAATAAAGTGTTACTTAGCAATAGAATTAAGCTTATTAATATAAATTCAAAACCAGTAACCATTAATAGTAAAGCTTATCGAACTGATTTTTTGGATTTAGCTAGTAGGGTTGGACATACAAATTATCCGATTGTAAATAATAGGAACGAATGCTTAGGTTTGCTTAAAATTACAAATGCTGATAATTATACTAAACAAAAAGTTATTTTAGTTGATCATAATTCCCTTGCCCAAAGTGCGATAGGAATAGAAGAGGCAGAGATTATTGAAATAATTGATCATCATAATTTGGGTTCAATAGGGACTAATGTACCAATTAATTTTCGAAGTATGCCGGTTGGGTGTACATGTACAATTATTTATAATATGTTTGTGGAAAAAAAGGTAGTCATTCCTAAAGATATAGCAGGTATTATGCTTAGTGCTATTTTATCAGATACACTTATTTTTAAATCACCAACAACAACAGAAGAAGATGTTTTTGCAGCTTCTAAATTAGCTAAGATAGCTCGAGTAGATGTTAAAGAGTATGGATATCTTATGTTTAAGGCAGCTTCTAGTGTAAGTGGTATGAGTGTAAATGATTTAATTAATCAAGATTTTAAATCATATAGTATTGGTAATAATATGCTTGGTATTGCTCAAGTAATGACAATGGATTTTAATGATATAGAGGCCGAAATAGATAAATATGTTGAAAAATTAGATGAACTTAGTAGTGGTAATTATTTATGTTGTGCTCTTTTTATAACAGATGTTTATAAGAATGGTTCGTATGTTATTTATAATAGTAAAGCTAAAGATATAATAAGTGATGCTTTTGATTTAAATGAAGTTTATGAAGGAGTATATATTCCTGATTTAGTTTCAAGAAAGAAACAAATGCTTCCGGCTCTTTTAGAAGTATTGCAGAAAAGAGTATAAAAAATAAGAGTTGGTAAATATTAAGGAAGAGGTGGACTTATGTTAGCACTTATTACAGGAGCTTCTTCAGGTATGGGAAGAGATATGGCTAGAGTTCTATCAAAAAAGGGTTATGATCTTATTTTAGTGGCTAGAAGAAAAGAAAGACTTTTGGAACTCAAGAAGGAATTAGAGACTGATGTTACAGTTATAGCGATGGATTTAAGTGTGGTAGAAAATAATTATAAATTATATGAGAAGGTTAGAAATAAAAAAATAGATGTTTTAATTAATAATGCGGGATTTGGTTTGTTTGGAGAGTTCGTTAAAACAGATTTAGATACAGAACTTAAAATGATAGATTTAAATATTAAAGCTTATCATATTTTAACTAAGCTTTTTTTACAAGATTTTGTTAAAAGAGATAAGGGATATATTTTAAATGTTTGTTCTAGTGCTGGTTTTATGGCTGGACCAAGACTTAGTACTTATTATGCGACAAAAAATTATGTTACAAAGTTAACGATGGCAATTAATGAAGAATTACGAGTAGGAAAAAGTCATGTAATAGTGTGTGCTTTGTGTCCAGGACCGGTGGCAACTGAATTTAATGAAGTAGCTCGTGGAACGTTTGCTATTAGAGAGTCAAGTAGTTATGAAGTTGCTAAGTATGCTATAGATAAATTGTTTGTTGGTAAGATGATTATTGTACCGACGTTATTAATGAAAGTAACTCTTTTCTTAAATAGGTTTGCTCCTTATCGTTTATCATTATATATTGCTTATAAAATACAAATGCGAAAATCAAAGTAGGCTTTTAAAGCTTATTTTTTTAGTTATGTGCCAAAAAGTTGCATTTTTCAGTAAAAAGTGGTGCCAAAAAGTTGCATTTTTTGGTAAAAAGTGGTGCCAAAAAGTTGCATTTCAAAAAAATGTGTGTTAAAATTAAGAATAAGAAGGAGATATATAAATGAAAAGAATATTTGAAGATACTTTATATAGTTGGAAACAATCAGGAATGGATAAGCCTTTAATGATTATTGGGGCTAGACAAATTGGCAAAACTTATATTGTGGAAGATTTTTGCAAAAATAATTTTGATAATTATTTATATTTTAACTTGGAAAAAGATTTAGAAATTACTTCGATTTTTGAGAAAACTTTAAAACCTGAAGAAATTATTAGGAATATAGAAGTAAGAATAGAAAAAACTATTGATATATCTTCAACTATTTTATTTTTTGATGAAGTTCAAGTTTCAGAACGTTTTATTACATCCCTTAAATATTTTTGTGAAAGTAATGTTAATTATAAAATAGTTTGTGCAGGGTCGTTATTAGGCGTTAAATTAAATAGATTTAATTCATCTTTCCCTGTTGGTAAAGTAGTTCTTGAATACATGCATCCAATGAATTTTCCTGAGTTTTTGCAAGCATTGGGACAAAATATGCTATTGGAAGAAATTCTGTATCATTATCAAAATATGACTCCAATGGCAAGTGATTTACATGAAAAAGCGATGACTTTGTATAAACATTATCTTCTAGTTGGGGGAATGCCTGAGGTAGTAAAAAATTATATTGATAATGATGGAGATATTGTAAAATTTGATAGAAGTATTGTAAAATCTATTGTTGAAATGTATATGAGTGATATGAATAAGTATACCTTAAATAAAAATGAAAGTGTTAAAATTGAAAAAGTTTATTTATGTATTCCTAGAGAATTAGCTAAAAAAAATAAAAAATTTCAGTATAAATTGATAGAAGATGTTGCTAGTAAAAGAAAGTTTGAAACAGCCTTAGATTGGTTAAATGCTAGTTCGATTATTTTAAGTTGTTACAATACTGATAAAGTAGAAGTTCCTTTAAAAGCTTATTTGAATAAAGATGTTTTTAAAGTATATTATAGTGATGTTGGTATTTTAAATAGTGTTTGTGATGTTGGAATAAATGATATTATTAATGATGCTAATTTTATGTTTAAGGGAGCTATAGCGGAAAATTATGTAGCTGAAGAATTAAATACTATGAATTATCCCCTTATTTATTGGAAAAGTAGAGGAGATGCGGAAATTGATTTTCTTTTGACTACTTATGATGGTATTATACCAATTGAAGTAAAAGCTAGTGATAGAATTCAGTCTAAAAGCTTGGGTGTATATATGGAAAAATTTAAACCAGCATATGGTATCAGACTTAGTACTAAAAATTTTGGGTTTGAAAACAACATTAAATCAATACCGTTATATGCCGTATTTTGTTTAAAAAATATGAAACAATGACAATTAGATGTAAATAAAATGTAATATATTTACTAAAACTTTAAATAATAGTTTACAATAATATTAGGTGATACGCATGTATTGTAAAAAGTGTGGAGCAGGTTTGCCAAGCAGAGGATTTGTTTGTCTTAGTTGTGGAACTATGATGGATGAAGAACAAATAAAAGAGCAAAAAAGATATATGGCTTTGAAAGAACAGGAAAAAATAGAAGTTAATTTATTAAGTGATCGCTATAGCAGAGAACCAATTAATAGAGATTATAAAAAACATAAAGAAAACAAATATTTAGGGGCTATATTTATAGTTTTAATTGTTATTATTTTAATAATTATAGCTTTATTAAAAGTTATGTAATTTGATATTTTAAGCATAATAGTAATGGTGGTATTATGCTTTTTGTTTGTTTAGAAATATTTTTAGCACGTATTTTGGATGTATCTATTTCAACTTTTAGAACGATGATTATGGTACGTAAGAAGAGTATATTTACCCCATTATTAGCTTTTCTAGAAGTATTTATTTGGTTTATGGCGGCGAGAAGAGCTCTTAATACTGATATTGATAGTATTTTAATACCAATAAGTTATTCTCTTGGTTATGCAACAGGTACTTATATAGGGGGATGTTTATCAAGAAAATTTATTAAAAACATAAATTCTATTGAAATAACTTCTAAAAGAAATAATACTAAACTGATAAATGCTCTTAGAAGAGAGGGTTATGCAGTATCAGTTATTTCTTTAAAAAATAATTACCGGGAAAAACAAGATTTATTAATAGTTGATGTAAAAAGTAAAAATACCCAGGAAGCTATTAAATTAGTTAAAGAGTTAGATCCTAAAGCTTTTATTGTTGTTAAAGATACTAAAGTTGTTCATAATGGGTATATTAGATAAGGGTGATAATATGTATTATATAAATATTTTCTTTATTTTTTCTTTTATTGGTTTTTTGTTTGAAAATGTTTTAAATATATTTACTAATGATACTTTTAATAGTGGAATTTTATATGGGCCATGGACTTTTATTTATGGTATTGGAGCTTTGTTAATAGTGGTAGTAAATAAGTTTTTAAATCAATATCGTTTGAAAAAGGTAAAGGAAATAATACTTTTTTATTTAATAGTAACTATTCTTATGACTTTAGTAGAGTTTAGTGGGGGTATGCTTATTGAAAATATTTTTCATCGAGTTTATTGGGATTATACTAATATGCGATTTAATTATGGTAAATATATATGTCTAGAAGTATCGCTTGTTTGGGGGCTTATGGCTACTTTAATTAATTATTTAGTTTTGCCTTTAATTAATAAGTTTGAAAAAAAGATTCCTTGGTTTATTACTATTATATTTGTTATTCTTTTTATAATTGATATAGTATTTACTTTAATTAATTAGCGTGTTATATTTAAAGAGGTGTTTTTAGATGAAGAAATTATTATTACTATTTTTGTTATTAACATTAAGTGGTTGTAGTGAGGATATTCAAATTCAAGATAATAAAGAGTTATGGGTAAAAGAAGAATTAGAAAGTATGAGTTTGGAAGAAAAAATTGGGCAAATGCTAATAGTTTCTTTTGATAATTTAGAAACTGATGAAGAATTATTAGATAGATTTAAGGAAGTTAAGCCGGGAGGATTTATCTTGTTTAGTGATAATTTTGAAAGCTATTCACAAACAAAAAAGTTAATAGATGATATTAATAGTACAAGTGATATACCAATGTTTGTTTCGATTGATCAAGAAGGGGGAAGAGTGCAAAGATTAAAAGAATTAGATGATCAGACAGTTAGTGTTATTCCTGCAATGTATGAACTGGGATTAACTAATGATATTAATCTTGCTTATGAAGTAGGAAGGGTAATGGGAGAAGAGTTAAGAGTTTTTAATATAAATATGGATTTTGCTCCGGTTTTAGATATTTATTCTAATTCAGAAAACACAGTTATAGGAGATCGGTCTTTTGGCAATAATCCAGATCTAGTAACTAATATGGCTTTATCATTTAGTAAAGGCTTGGAAAGCACCGATATAATTCCAGTTTATAAACATTTTCCGGGACATGGAGATACTTATGAAGATTCACATCAAGAGTTAGCAATTATTGATAAAACGAAAGAAGAATTATATGAATTAGAATTAATTCCTTTTATAGAAGCGATAAATAGTGGTGCAAATGTAATTATGGTTGGACATTTAGCTCTTCCTAATATAACTGGTAATTATATACCGGCTTCTTTATCAAAAGAAATAATAAATGATTTATTAAGAGAAGAACTAGGATTTAAAGGTATTGTTGTGACAGATGCTCTTAATATGAAGGCATTAACTAATGAATATAGTAAAGAAGAAATATATATATTGGCAATTAAGGCGGGAGTAAATATTTTATTAATGCCAGATTTTGATAAAACGACAATAGATATTATAAGTAAGGCGGTATTAACTGGGGTAATAAGTGAAGAATTAATAAATGAATCAGTAGAAAAAATATTAACATTAAAATACGATAAAGTTTTTGTGAATAATAGTTATACAAAAGATTATTTAGGTAGTTTAGAACATGATAGTGTTATTAAAAAAATAAAAAAATAGGAGGTTATATATATATGAATTCTGATATAACATTTGAATGTGAAAATATGGTTTTTAATTTTTGAGTAGCTACTGTTATTAAAAATGGTGATAAAATATTGGTACAGAAAGATGATCGAGTTTCTCATGACACTTTACCTGGTGGAAGATGTTCTTTAGGTGAGGATACCACTGAGGCTTCAGTGAGAGAATTTAAAGAAGAAACTGGCATTAATTGCTCATTTGTAAAATCACTAGGTATGATAGAAAATTTTTTTGTATCCTCTTTTAATGGAAAAAAATATCAGGAAATTTTAATGATTAATGAAATAAAATTTGTTGATCATAATTTATATTCTATGAAAGAAATTCCAAATATTGAAGAAAAGAAAAAAGAACATTTAAAATTTATTTGGATGACTCAAGAGGAATTGAAAAATTTAAATTTTAAGCCAGAAATAATTTTTGAAATAATCAATAATGATAGCTTTACTCATTTAATTAATAAGGATTAAAATAATAATTGTCATAATTTTTAATTATTAGCATATATTTTAATGTAAAACTATTTTACACTAATTGACAAAGATAAAACTATAGTGTAAAATAATAAATGCAAGTGGAAGAGCAGTATTATTCCACTTGTATATATATGGGGCTTTAGCCAAGTGGTAAGGCATGGGACTGCAACTCCCCGAGCACCGGTTCAAATCCGGTAGGCCCCTCCATTGGGAAATCTGTCCGAACTTTTATA
>CALVHJ010000066.1 GCA_944327425.1 uncultured Bacilli bacterium | reverse complement strand
TAAAGTTTTATTAGTAACGAATAATGGTTATTATCTAAATTATAAGAGTGAAGAAATACCTTTAGTGGGAGTTAAAGCTAGTGGCGTTAAAGGAATAAATTTAAAAGATGATGAAGTAGTTAATATGATAAGTTATAATGATAATTATGAATATTTAACAATTTTTACTGATAATAAGACGGCTAAAAGAGTTAAATTAAGTGATTTGGAACTTCATAGTAGAGCTAAAAAAGGAAGTTTAGTTTTAAAGAAAACAAAAACAGTGACATATCATGTTTTAAATGCTTTACTTACTAGTTCAAGAGATTTAATTTTAACAAAAGCTTTGAGTGATATAAATATATTTAAAAATAGTGATATAGCGATAATGGATTTAGCTAGTACTGGTTCAAGTGTTAGTAAATATAAGCTTGATAAAGCAGCGGTAGTTGCGGTAAAAGAAAAGGCACTACAAAAAGAGGAAGTAAAAGATAATGTTGTAAAAAAAGAACCACAAAAATTATCTATGGCTGATTTTATTGATGATTTTAAGATTTAGAAGTGGAATATAAACACTTCTTTTTCATATAATTAAGTGGTGATAAAAATGTCTAAAAAAGATGATTTTAAAATGTTTGCCAAAACTCGTCCGGAGTTAGTTAGTAGAATTAAAACTAAAGATACTTCTTGGCAAGAGTTATATGAAATATATGATATTTATGGTGATGATGACCGAGCTTGGAATAATTATTTAAAAACAAATAACAGTACTAATATAAATAATATTACGGATATTGTTAAGAAAATAGATATGGATTCAGTGCAAAAGCATATTAATACAGCCCAAAAAGCTTTAGGTTTAGTTCAAGAGTTAACAGGTAAAAGTACACCGGCTGTAAGTAATAAAGGATTAGTAACACCGCGACCTATTAATAAATTTTTTGAGGATTAGTTATGCAAGTGAGTGCTTTAATGGAACTTAAGAAAGATAAGAAAATGATGGATTTATTAAAGTATAATTCTTATTGGTTAAAAGAACTTAATAGAAATCCCTTAAGTGTGAAAATGTATAAAAATGATATGAAAGTAAAATATCGGCTTAGAACTACTGATAAAATAAGTGATGCTATAGATAATATAGATATAATCAGTAATGTTTTAAGTGCATTAAAGTAATTGCTTATTATCCTAATTTTTGCTATACTTTAATTAGGGAGGAAAGTAGTTTTATGCATGAAAAAGTAGTTGTAAATAATGGAATACCGCATTATTTACCGGAATTAAAAAATCCGACTTATAGGTCATTAGAACAAAGAAGGGCTAAACTAAGAGAAGAGGCAATATTTAGAATTAAAAGTGGGGATTTTGATAGTCTTTGTTCATTAATTGCTAATTTAAATTTAACTTTGGCGGAAATAGATGATATTCTTGTTTATTGGAAAGAAAATAATCAAGCTTTACTGCATATCTATTATGAAGGATTAATATCAAATATTGATTTAAAAAAACTTAGTTTGGCTGATTCATTATATCAATGTTATAAATTACAAGTAGAAGCCGAAGCAAATAGACAAAAATAATAAATTGAGGATAGATACTTCCTCTTTTTTTTGCTATAATTTAAGAAGGTGGTAGTAATGGATAAATTTATTCCGGATATATATCAAAAAAGTATTTATGATATTGATTATAAAAAGTTAAAGAAACAAGGTATTAAATGTTTATTATTTGATTTAGATAATACATTAATACCCGTAAATGAAAATGTTCCGACGAAAAGAGTAAAAGAGTTATTTGCCGTGTTAGAAAAAGACTTTAAAGTAATAATTATATCTAATAGTGGTAAACAAAGACTTATTCCATTTAAAGATGGGTTGAATGTGGATGTAGCATCATCTAGTCATAAACCTTTTAAAAAGAAATATTTAAAAATTATGGATATATATAAGTATAAATATCATGAGATAGCTGCGATAGGGGACCAACTTTTAACAGATATTCTAGGGGCTAATAGGGTAGGGATAACTTCAATATTAATTAATCCTATTGGAGAATACGAGAAATTTTGTACCAAAATAAATAGGTTTTTGGAAGGTTTTATTTATCGAAACTTAAGAAAAAAAGGTATTTTAGTTAGAGGTGAATATTATGATTAAGAAGTGTCTGGGATGTGGTGTTAGCTTGCAAAATACAGATGAAGATGCTTTAGGGTATACGCCAAATTTGGATAATGTTTATTGTAAAAGATGTTTTAGATTAAAAAATTATGGTGAAGAGACTTTGGATTATGTGAAGGAAGAGGAGATATTTAAGAGAGTTAATAAGAGTTGGGGAGTAGTCTTTTTTTTAATAGATTTTTTAAATATTAATCAGTATACCATAAGTTTATATCAAAAAATTAGGTTACCTAAAATACTTGTGGTAAGTAAATGTGATATTTTAAGAAAAGAGATGAAGACGGATAAAATAAAAAAATGGTTAAAAGAAGTATATAAGGTAGATGATGCTTTATTTATTAGTAACAAAAGTAGTTTTAAGTCTAGTAATATTTTTAAATATTTAGATAGTAAGAAAGAATTTAGAGCTTATATACTTGGAGTTACTAATGCGGGAAAAAGTACTTTTATTAATAATTTACTTAAGAAAGAAGGAATAAAAAAAGAAATACTTGCTAGTAAAAAACCTAATACGACTCTTGATTTTATTAAGCTTAAAATTCAAGATTATATTATTTATGATACACCGGGTTTATCTTATCAAAATAGTAATTTACCTCTAATTAATAAAGAAATAAGACCAATTACTTATCAAGTTAAAGGGGGAACTACTTTAAATGTGCTTAAGTATCAGTTTAGTTTTTTAACAGATAATAGTATTACATTTTATGGAAATGTCGAAATAAGTAGAGAGTATAATAAAAAAGATGATGAGCTTAAAGGACTTAGAGTGCCGGCTAATTATGATATTGTTATACCGGGTATTGGTTATATAAATGTTAAAAAGGAAAGTGTTATTTTGGTAAATGAAGAGAAGTTGGAAGTTAGATTAGATATGAGTGGGGTAGATTATGAGTAAAATACATGTTATGAGTGAAGCTTTAGCTAATAAGATATCTGCGGGCGAAGTAGTGGAAAGATGTTCAAGTATCGTTAAAGAATTAGTGGAAAACAGTATTGATGCGAAGGCGACAGATATTAAAGTTTCCTTAGTAAAAGGTGGCCTAGAAAGTATTAAGGTTACTGATGATGGCGTGGGAATGGATAAAGAAGATGCTTTTATGGCTTTTTTGCGGCATGCAACTAGCAAGATTTTACGTGATGATGATTTGTTTTTTATTGATACGATGGGATTTAGAGGTGAGGCCTTGCCTTCTATTGCTAGTGTTTCAGAAGTGGAATTAAAAACTAGTGATGGGGCTAGTTCGACTTATATTCATATTAAAGGCGGAGAAGTATTAGAGAATAAAGATGGTGATTTAAGAGTAGGAACTAGTATTCAAGTTAGTAATCTTTTTTATAATACACCGGCTCGGCTAAAATTTTTGAAGTCAGAAAATACTGAGGCTTACAACACTATAAATCTAATTGAAAAACTAGCTTTAGCTCATCCTCATATAAAGTTTACGTTACTAAATAATGATAAAGTTGTGGTTAGGACTAGTGGGTCAGATAACCTTCTTAAAACAATTCATGAAATTTATGGGCTTAATGTTTCTAATAAAATGTTAGAGTTTAAAAATAGTAATAATGATTTTGATATTTATGGATATATTTGTAAACCGGAAATACTTCGTTCTAATAGAAATGATTTGAATACTTTTGTTAATGATAGAGTTATTAGAAATAGCGAAATTAATAAAGCGATAAATGATGCTTATCATACGTATAAACCAGATGGTAAATATCCGGTGGTAGTATTAAAAATTAATACTGATCCAACACTTGTTGATGTAAATATTCATCCAACTAAACAAGATGTGAAAATAAGTAAAATGACGGAATTATATGATTTAATTTATACGACTATTAAAGATACTTTATATAATAATTTATTAATACCTAATGCTTTAAAAGATAAAAGTGTAAATATAATTAAAGATGAAGTTATTGCCGATATAGTTTCATCCATGGTAAAAAAAGAACCTAAGGCTGTGCAAACAGAACTTAATTTTCAAATAAAGGTAGATAATGATAAATTAGAGCTTGAAGCAAAAGATGATCTAGGGGTTAATCCGGAAATGAAAAGCCTTGTTTTGTATCCGGTAGGGTTAGCACTAGGAACTTATATTATTGCTCAAAATGATGAAGGTATATATTTAATAGATCAACATGCGGCTCAGGAAAGAGTAAATTATGAAAGATATTTAAAGGCTTTAAGAAAGAAAGAGGTTACAACAACTTATCTTTTAATTCCTATTACAATTGAACTTTCAGCCTCAGATTTTCTTAATTTGAAAGAAAATTTACATATATTAACAGATATGGGCTTTGTTTTAGAAGAGTTTGGGGTTAATACTTTTGTTGTTAAAGCTCATCCGACTTGGATTTTAGAAGATTATGAAGAAGAAAGTATTAGAAAAATTATAGATTTAGTGATAAGTATTAAGGATAAGTTTGATCCTATTAAGTTTAATGATCATTTGGCTGCGACTTTAGCTTGTAAAATGAGTATTAAAGCTAATATGCGAATTAGTCATGAAGCTCAGGAAGAGTTATTACAAGAACTTGTTATGTGTGATAATCCGTATAATTGTCCTCATGGACGGCCTACGATTATTAAGTTTAGTATTTATGATTTAGAGCGAATGTTTAAAAGAGTTATGAATTAACTTATAGTAAAGTTTTTTCTTGTTTATATGAGAAAAATATCATATAATAGTGTTGTAGATAACATAAAAAGGAAGTATTACTTCATAGTAAAAAGTCTCACAAACTAGTAAAATAATAGTGGAGAGTGAATGGAATGACAACATTTAAAAGAGATTTTACTTTTAGAGATAATGTAATTGAAGTAGTAGCAAGGAATGTAAGAAAATATCGGAAGATGGCAGGTATTACCCAAGAACAGCTGGCAACTGATATTGGAATTTCTAATGATTTTTTAAGGAGATTTGAAAGCACCTTTGGAAAAGAAGGGATGAGTTTAAATACTCTTTATAAAATTAGTGTTGTATTAGATGTATCAATGAAAAAATTTTTTGAAGAATAGTACTTAAAATAAGAGTATAATAAAGTTGGGGTGAACTTATGGAGAAAGATTATAAATTTAATCCGGAAATGTATAAAACAGTAGCTAAAAATGTTCGCTTTTATCGTAAAGAAAAAGGATTTAGTTTGGAAGAACTAAGTCATTATGCTTCGATTAGTAAAGATTTTTTACAAAGATTTGAACTTGCTGATACAAATATGTCTATATCAATATATGATCTATATAAGATAAGTGTTATTTTAGAAGTAAGTATTGATAAGTTTTTTAAGGAATAACAACATTTGCTGTTCTTTCATACTAAAAAAATACATCTTTTGTCATGGCTGTAAATTCTAATACTTTAGTTAGTGGAAGTTATTTAACTATTAAGAGTTTTAATGTTTAAATTTGAATAGTATAACATACAGGATAACATACAAGAAAACGTACAAGATGCTTGACTTAAAGATAATAAAATGGTACAATTTATTATATGAAAATGAGGTGCTTTTTATGGATAATTATGTACCACCATTTACTATTACTAATATAATGTTAGATAGAGTATCGTCTATTATGAAAAAAATTGGTAAATTAGATAATTATAAAGATTTAAATAAAATGCCTGTTTTAAGAAGGAATAATAGAATTAAATCTATTCATTCATCATTAGCAATAGAAGCAAACTCCTTATCTTTTAATCAGGTAAAAGATATTATTGATGGTAAAATAGTAATTGGTCCGAAAAGAGAAATACAGGAAGTACAAAACGCTTATAATGCTTATTTAAAAATACAAGAAGTAAATCCTTATTCGATAAAAGATTTGAAAAAGATGCATGGGATAATGACTTATTTAACTGTTCAAGATGCTGGTCATTTTAGAGATTGTAATGAAGGTGTTTTTGATAGTGAAGGAAATTGTATTCATGTTTGTCCTCCTTCAGATCAAGTAGATTGTTTAATGGAAAGTTTATTTAATTGGATGAAATTGGAGCATGAGGAAATACACCCTTTAATATTATCTTCTATATTTCATTATGAATTTGTATTTATTCATCCTTTTAGTGATGGAAATGGTAGAATAGCTAGACTTTGGCAAAATGTTATACTTTCAAATTGGGAAGACATATTTTTATACGTACCTATAGAAACCCAAATAAAGAAATATCAAGAGGGATATTATGATGCTATAGAAAATTGTAATAAAAAAGGGGAATCGACTGAATTTGTTGAGTTTATGCTTAAAATGATTGATGATATTTTAGATGAATTAATTATAAGTGTAAATTCTCAGGTTAATTATATAAGTGCATATGTAAAAAAATTATTAGATGTTATGGAGAATAATACTCATTATACAACTACAGAACTAATGGAATTACTTGGCATGAAATCTCGTGGTTCATTTAGAGAAAACTATTTAATTCCAGCGTTAGATAGTGGTGTAGTTAAAATGACTCTTCCTAATACACCAACCAGTAAGAATCAAGCATACTATAAAGAATAAAAACTATTTCTAATAATAACTTGGGATAGTTTTTATTTTTTTTAATATAATTAATTAGGAAGTGAAAAGATGTTTTTGAGTTTGCTTAATATCGTTAAAGATATGCTTATGTTTACAGGTAGTTATTCTAATGGAGTGTTCCCTGAACCATTAAAGCCTGAAGAAGAAGATAAGGCTATAACTAAGATGTTAAATGGAGATGTAGCGGCACGTAATAGTTTAATTGAGCATAATTTACGATTAGTGGCCCATATTGTTAAAAAGTTTGATAATGGTAAATATGATACGGATGATTTAATAAGTATTGGAACAGTTGGTTTAATTAAAGGGATTGATTCTTATCAACGAAGTAGAGCTACTAAAATAACAACTTATGCGGCTAGATGTATTGAAAACGAAATATTAATGCATTTTAGAAGTAATAAAAAAGTGGGTAATACGGTAAGTTTAAATGATTCAATAGGGTTTGATAAAGATGGTAATGAAGTTAGTTTAATGGAGATTATTAAGGATGATTCGGCAGATATAGCAGATACTCTCCATTTAAAAGATAATATTCATTTATTAAAAAAGTATTTTAATGTTTTAACTGATAGAGAAAAAGAAATTATTATTAAAAGATATGGTTTATTAAATGAAGAAGAAAAAACCCAAAAAGAAATAGCTCGAGATTTAAATATATCGAGGAGTTATGTGTCACGAATTGAAAAAAGGGCTTTAGCTAAGGTTTTAAAAGAATTTTTAAAGAGTAATCAAGATTTATGATTTACAAATAAAAAAATTAGAGTTACAATTAGAAAAAGGAGGATTATATGAGCGATAGGTTAAAATGTTGCGTTTTACAAGTAATAC
>CALVHJ010000065.1 GCA_944327425.1 uncultured Bacilli bacterium | reverse complement strand
TATGACAGCGAAACAAAAGCTTTCAGTATTAGTCCCTACACAACCAGAGGCACTAAATGCACATTATATTTTGAAGAAGTAGAATTAATAAAAGACACATTATTATCATATTATCCAACTGTCTTAACAAGAACAGATTTTAGTACGACTGTAACCAATACTACAATCGGGACTATATATAAATCAGCAGACAGTAGTCAATATGATAATGACGGCGAAGTATATTATTTTGCGGGAGCGCCAACTGATAACTATGTATATTTTGCTGGATACTATTGGAGAATTGTAAGAATTAATGGCGATGGCTCAATAAGAGTAATCTATGATGGAAGAAGTGCTCATACTAATGGTGAATCTTCAGAAGATAGACAAATCGGAACAAGTGCTTTTAATAGCTCGTTTGATAATAATGCATATGTAGGATTCAAGTATACGTTAAATAGTCAAAGACCATCAAATCAAAATAGTGGAATAGATAGCACTATAAAAAAATATTTAGAGGAGTGGTATGGTACTAATTTGAATGAATATGATAGTCAAATTAGTATTAACTCCGGATTTTGCAATGATCGTGATACATCAAGTACATGGACATCCACTGGAAGAAATATTTATTATGGAGCTTACATTAGAAGAAATGGAACACCAACTTTCAAATGCAACAACATTAATGATTTATATCAAACAAAGATAGGACTCATCACCGCGGATGAAGTTATGTATGCAGGAGGAGAATCATATACATCTAATTATGGTTATTACCTCTATACAGGAGATTATTATTGGACAATATCTCCATATGGACACACCAATCTTAGTGCATGTTTAGTCTATCAAGTTAGAAATGGTGGTGAGCTTTCAGCGGGTGGCTCAGATAATATTCATTTTTCATACGGCGTTCGTCCTGTCATCAATCTAAAAGCAGATGTAACCATATCATCAGGTAATGGTACAGCATCAAATCCATTTGTCATTGCAACTTAATAATTTATCTTTCTTTAAAAATATGTTATACTTAATTAGTAATATTGATTAAGGATTGATGTTTGTGGATCAAAATAAAATTGGTGAATTTATTAAAAAACTTAGAAAAGATAATCAGTTAACGCAAAGAGAGTTTGCTCTACTTTTTGGTGTTACTTATCAAGCTGTTTCTAAATGGGAAAATGGACTTAATATTCCCGATATTGCTATTTTAAAAGAGATAAGTGATAAATTTAATGTTGATATTAATGAGTTGTTAGCAGGTGAGAGCAAAAGGAAAAAGAATATTAGAAATTATGTTATTATTGGGGTATCTTTCTTATTAATTGTTGGTTTATTTTTAGTTTATCAATTTACTCATAATCATGATTTTACTTTTAAGACAGTTAGTAGTTCATGTGATGATTTTAATGTTTTAGGTAGTATTGCTTATAACGATAATAAAACATCTATATATATTTCTAGTATTAATTGTTTAAATATGGATGAAGATAAATATTCTAATATTTCGTGTGTACTATATGAACAAGTGGATAATACCAAAACAATTATTAGTAAAAGTTCTTATGAAGGGGAAGAAGTTACTTTAAATGAATATTTACAAAATGTTGAATTTAATATTGATGATTATGATAGTACTTGTGCTTATTACACGGAAGATAGTCTAACTATTGAACTTAAAGGGGAAAATGCTGATGGAAAAATTATTACTTATGAAATACCTCTGGTTTTAAATGATTGTGCTAGCTCAACTTCAAGTTGAGTTTTTTCAACTTGAAATTTATTTTATTTTTCTTTTTATTATGTTAAAGTTCTAGTGGGAGTGAAGAAAAATGAAAAATAAAAGAAAAATTATTTTAATTACTTTAGTAATAGTAGTTGCTCTTATAATTGGAGCTTTAATTGTTATGAATTATTTATCTAATAATCATGATGAAGTAGCAAATACTGTTAGTTTAGTGGAAAATCAGGAAGTTTTGGAAAAAAGTTTTAAGAGTGAAGGATATACTATAGATAGTCCTAATATCATTGTTAATCCTTATGAAATATCGCCTTTAACAGCTTTAGTTATTTTTGAAACTGAAGAAGAAGTAGCACCAACTGTTACTATTGTAGGAAAGGATGAACATACAACGTTTACGTATCAATTTGCTAGTAATACCGTTCATTATTTACCTATTTATGGACTTTATGCCGATAGTGAAAATGAAGTTATTATTGAATTTGAGAATGTAAGAAAAGAGTTTACGATTAAAACAGATGCTTTACCTGATGATTTTGTAATACCTACTAGTGTAGATGCAGATAAAAGCGAACTTGGAAATGAACTATATTTTTTTACCCCCTCAAGTAATGGATATACCTGTTGTTATGATGTTAATGGTGATGTTAGATGGTATTTAACTATTAATGCTTTATGGGAAATAAATAGATTAGATAATGGACATTTATTAGTATCAACAGAAAGACTTATTAATTCACCATATTATATGAGTGGCTTGTATGAAATGGATTTACTGGGTAAAATTTATAAAGAGATTAGCTTAGAAGGTGGGTATCATCATGATTATTTTTTAATGGATAGCGGGAATTTGTTAGTAGCTAGTAATGATTTTTATAATGATGCTGGTACGGTAGAAGATGTCATAGTAGAAGTTGATATGAATAGTGGGAAGATAGTTAAAACGTGGGATCTTAAAAATATTTTAAATATGGAAGATGGTAAAAGTGAGAATTGGACTGATTATGATTGGTTTCATAATAATTCAGTGTGGTATGATAAAAATACTAATTCAATAACTTTATCAGGTAGACATCAAGATGCTGTAATTAATATAGATTATGATACTGGTAGTCTTAATTGGATTATTGGCGATTCTACTAATTGGAGTAGTGAATATCAGAAGTATTTTTTTACTCCAGTAGGTGATGATTTTGAATGGCAATGGAGTCAACATGCAGCGATGATTACACCAGAGGGTTATGTTTTCATATTAGATAATGGAAATAATAAATCTAAAATTGAAAGTGAATATGTGAGTGCATCAGATAGTTATACAAGAGGGGTAATGTATAAAATTGATACAGAAGAAATGACTATAGAACAAGTATGGGAATATGGTAAAGAACGGGGTAGTGAGTTTTATTCTCCTTATATTTCCGATGTTGATTATATAGAGGCTGATCATTATATTGTTCATTCGGGTGGCATTGTTTATGTAGATGGTAAAAATTCTAATCAGCCTGCGGGACTTGGGGGAGCAGATAAATTGGTTAGTGATACAGTGGAACTTTTAAATGATGAAGTAATATTTGAAATAATTTTACCAACTAATAATTACCGAGTAGAAAAAATGAGTTTATATACTGAAGGCGAACAATATAAATTGGGAAGTGCTGTTAGAATTGGTTCTTTAGGAAAAACAGAAATAGACGAAGATAAATTTGGCTTTATATTAGGAAGTAGGGATATTCTAGAATTTGAACGAGATTTTTCGGTTACGAAAGAAATTGATCGGTTAGTTGTCAGTGGAAGATTTAAAAGAGGAGAAGATGTTAATATTCTTTTATATCAAAACGCTTTTGTTAAAACTTATCATATACCGGTTAGTAAGAAACCTTATACAGCTTTATGCTTAGATATATTTACTGAAGATGAAACAGAAAATGGTATAATTGTTAATAAATATATTAATAGTGAAGGATTAAGTGGTAAGTATGCGATTTATCTTGAAGTAGATGATGTTATTTATGATACTCATCAGTATGTAGAATTTTAAGGAGAAGTAATTTCTCTTTTTTTCTTTAAAAAAAGCTTGACTTAGAGTATACTTTAAGTAGTATTATTAGTTTAAGTTGAGGTGATTAAAATAACTATTCAAGAAGTTGCTTTGAAGTATGAAATTAACAAAGATACTTTAAGGTATTATGAAAAGGAAGGGTTAATTGGTCCGATTAAGAAAAATTCTAGTGGTATTAGAGAATATCAAAGTGATGATTTAAATAGGATTGAATTTGTTAAATGTATGAGGAGTGCTGGGCTATCAATAGCAGTATTAAAAGAATACATAAAATTATATGATGAGGGGAACCATACTAAAGAAAGAAGAATGGCTCTTTTGGAACATGAAAAAGAGGTGTTAAAAGAGAAAATAGATT
This sequence comes from uncultured Bacilli bacterium, assembly GCA_944327425.1. Taxonomy (GTDB): domain Bacteria; phylum Bacillota_I; class Bacilli_A; order RF39; family UBA660; genus Caccenecus. The sequence continues at coordinate 3,397 of CALVHJ010000065.1, read as the reverse complement.
TTATGCAGCAAGCTTATGATAAATTAGAGAAAAAAATTGATTATTATAAGAAGGAATATGGGAAATGAAATTAGTAGCTTACTTTTCAAGAAATGGAGAAAATTATACTAAAAATGGTATTGAAAACTTAAGGGTGGGAAATACAGAAGTTGTGGCTCAAATGATAAAAAAGCTTACGGATGCGGATATTTTTAAAATTGAGACAGTGAAGGGATATCCTGTTGATTATCATGAGGCGACACGTCTTGCTCAAGCTGAATTAAGAGAACAAATACGTCCGAAGTTAAAAAGCTACTTAGCAAATTATCAAAAATATGATACAATTTATTTAGGCTATCCTAATTGGTGGGGAACAATGCCAATGGCAGTACTCACATTCTTAGAAAGTATTGATTTAACAGGAGTAACTATAAAGCCATTTTGTACTCATGAAGGTAGTGGTATGGGAAATAGTGAAAATGATTTGAAAAGTTATTTTCCGCAAGCTATTATTAAAAAAGGACTAGCAATTAGAGGTAGTGATGTAGAAGGTGCTTTACCAAAAATTAAACATTGGATAGGAGAGGATTAAAAATGGCAAAAGCAAAAGTTTATTTTACAAAAGAAATTACACCAGAATCTTTGGTTAAGATTTATGAGGCTTTAGGAGTAGAAGCAACGGGAAGAGTAGGAGTTAAAATTTCAACTGGCGAACCGGGAGGACATAATTATTTAAAGCCAGAATTAATTAAAGATTTAGTAGGAAAATTAAATGCTAATATTTTAGAGTGTAATACAGCTTATGGTGGAAAAAGAATGGCTTCAGAAGATCACTTAAAAGCAATACATGATCATGGATTTGATGCTATAGCTACCGTAGATTTAATGGATAAAGATGGGGAGATGGAAATACCAGCGAACGGAAAACATTTAGATGTCGATATAGTTGGTAAGAATCTTTCTAATTATGATTATATAATTAATCTTGCTCACTTTAAAGGACATGCTATGGGTGGCTTTGGTGGAGTTTTAAAAAACCAGTCTATAGGTATAGCATCAAGTAATGGAAAAACTTATATTCATACCGCAGGAGCTACAAGAAATCCGGGAGAACTTTGGAATAAGTTACCAGAACAAAATGCCTTTTTAGAATCTATGGCCGAAGCAGCAAAGGCTGTAAGAGATTATGTGAAAGGTAACATTTTATATATTGATGTTATGAATAATTTGTCTGTTGACTGTGATTGTGATTCTAATCCTGAGGATCCTTGCATGAAAGATATTGGTATTCTTGCGAGTTTAGATCCTGTTGCTGTAGATCAAGCTTGTATTGATATGATTTGGAATTCTACTGATCCAGGAAGAAATCATTTTATCGAGAGAGTAGAAAGACAAAATGGTCGTCATATTTTGCCTTATGCAGAAGAAATTGGTTTAGGTACAAGAGAATACGAACTTATAGAAATAGATTAAAGAAGGTTTAATTCTTCTTTTTTTTGATATTTAAAAAATTATTTTTACTTGACTTCTTTTACTTTTTTGGTTATTCTTGTCTTATGGGAGGTTTTGTTATGAGGGAAGTAACATTAGAAAATTTAGTAGCAGGTGCTATTTTAAAATTTGGATTTGTGGATAGTCTTGATATGACGCTTTTAATGGGTGGTATGAAAAATAAAATTGTTTATCAAAAAATAACAGGTCTGGCAAAATATATTGACTATGATAAAAACCAAATTTGTTTGCAACAAGGATATGCTTTAGATACTAATTTGAGAGATAACGAAGACAAACCATTTCTTTTGAAAGATTATCTTTATTTAAAACAAGGAAGCATTGTAAAAAAATATTTGGAAACATTAAATTTGAAGCAATTTGTTTTGAGAAAAATTAAACTTTTATTTTCGGTTCGGAAAGATAATTTAAATAATTTGTTTAATGAAGTAGAATTGTTTCTTATAGATAATGCTGTAAGTGTTCAAGCTTTTGAGCAAACTTTAGAGTCTTTTCAATATGATTCCAGTTTATTGAGAGATTTTTTAGCAAGTATTCCAGATCTAGATTCTTATGTTTTAACAAAATATTCAGTTGGTGATTTTGAATTATTTGGTCGAACTTATGATAGAAGTGTATTAAAGTAAATGTAAAAGTTTACTTTTTATTTTAACTTGACTTAGAGTGTACTTTAAATATTATAATTTAGATGGTGATGATTTTGAAAAAGAAAGTTAGAATAGTTGTTGATATATTAATGTTTATATTATTTGTGTTACTTATGGGATATCATATAATAAGTGATATGAATCATGAAATTTTAGGAGTTTTTCTATTTATATTATTTATTATTCATCATATTTTGAATATTAAATGGTATAAAACAATTTTTAAAGGTAATATTACTTTTATTAAAGTGCTATTTATAGTAATTAATTTTCTATTATTACTTGCTATATTGGGAATTATTATTAGTGGAGTTCTTATATCGGGGTATGTCTTTAGTTTTTTAGATATTCCTGTTACTAGTTTGGGGAGAAAACTTCATTTATTTTCTACTTCTTGGGGGTTTGTGTTAATGGGAATTCATTTGGGACTACATTTTAAAATGATGCTTACTAAAATTTTTAAGAAGCTTAAAAATTCAGCATTTGAATATTTTGTTTATCTTTTAATATTTATAGTAGTTCTTTTAGGAATGTATGCTTTTGTTAAAAATGGATATGGAAGAGATATGATGCTTTTGACTGATTTTAAATTTTTTGATTATGAACAGAGTTCCATTATGTTTTATTTGGAACAATTATCTATTATATTTTGTTTATCTTTTATTACTTATGGAATAGTTTTATTAGTTGGTAGAAAAAAATAGTTTAATATGTTAGAATATATGTAGAGAAAGGGTTTAGAAAAATGAATATTAAACGTTTAAGTATATTAGCTATTTTAATTATTATAAGTGGCGGAATACTATTTATGAAATTTAATTATGATAAAGAAGATGATAGGGTAGAAAATGAGGTGAGTAATGAGATGAAGGAAGATAATAATATAGATGAATTTGTTTCGCAAGTAAATGTTTTAATTAATGGAGTTAGTTTTACGGCTACATTAGAAGATAATGAAGCTAGTCGCATGCTTCTTAGAAAAATGCCTCTTACTATTACAATGAATGAATTAAATGGAAATGAAAAATATTATTATTTTAATGATTCGTTTCCTATTAATCCCGTTAAAGTAGAACAAATTAATAGTGGAGATATAATGCTTTTTGGAACTGATTGTTTAGTTGTATTTTATGAGTCTTTTACTACTCCTTATGGATATACAAGAATTGGGAAGATAGATGATGTGGCTAATTTAAAGAGTACTTTAGGTAATGGGGCTATAAATGTTACAATATCAAAGTAAGATTATTTTTTAAAAA
>CALVHJ010000064.1 GCA_944327425.1 uncultured Bacilli bacterium | reverse complement strand
CTACAATTTTTCCATGCTAAATAATTTTAAACTAACATAAACTATTCTCACATTCGGGATTATCTTCACCAGTTTCACCAGCCAGTTCTTTAGCTACTCTTATTACAAATGACTGACCGGCAACTACTCTTTGACCTTCTGGTCTAGATTGATAGTAAATGGTATCAGGAGCATACTCACTTGTTTCCACATATTCAATTTCTACTTCTAACTCATAAGTATCAGCAAAATTTTCGACATCATCTACTGTATATTCGCCATTCGTAAAATCAGGATAATTGGTAACAATATTGGGAATATATAAAGTGATATTAGTACCCTCAGATACTTTTTCACCAGGTTCGATTGATTGGTCAATAATTACACCATCTTCATATTCATCCTCTTCACTTTCTTCAACATCACGTCTTTCAATAAGAACATACAGGCCTAAAGCTTCCAATCTTCCTTTTACTTCTAAGTAACTTTCACCAGTATAATCCTCTATTTCTACAAGTCCATCGTCAGTAGATACATATAAAGTAACAACAGTTCCTCTATTCTTTTTGCTACCCGCAGCTGGACTAGTTCGAATAACTCTTCCAGCCTCCACATCGGTAGATACTATCTCCACTATTTTTTCCAATACAACAAAGCCTTCTTGTTCTAAGACTTCAGTTGCTTCTTCAACAGTTAAATTATAAACATTAGGTATAGATACAAGAGTATCAACTTCAGGTATATCCATGTCAATTGCTTCCCATCTAGCTTCTAATATCAAATCGGCTTGAACACCAGACTCAAAATCAAAAGGAACACTACCATAATACCAGCCTACAAAAACATATCCATCTTTTTCTGGAACAACTGGCTCAAAAATGGTTTTATCTTCTTCAATTTCAATCGTTTGATAAACACTATCATCAACCATAAAAGTAACGGTATAAAATGATTCCTGCATTAATAATAGCACCACCACTATAATTACCACAAGACCAACTACCCCACCGCAGATACCAACGATAACTTTCTTTTTCATACACACCTCTTATAATCTACTTATATTATACCATTGACAAGCAAAAAGGAAAATATAATTTATGGCGTTTGACTGAAAATATTAAATTAGCTATAACCAACCATTTTTCCTGGCCGGGAAATATGGTAAAAAAACACAAAAGCTTTTAAATTTTATCACTTTTTCAAAGACAACACTATTCTTCCTATCTTCACTATCATTTATTGAAAAGATGTTTATGTAGACTTTATGAAACTGGTTTTTTATTTTCCTTTTTGTTAAAGTTTTATCTCCACTATTTTTTGCTTTAAATACCATTTTGGCGGAGCCGACAAAATGGTCTATTACCTTATTAGAAGAGCCCTCACAAGCCATCTTTGCCTTTTCAATTACACCCAAAAATTTACGTCACTCCATATATTTAAGCATTTTTGCAAGCTCTCTAGCATACCAAAACTCTCTTCCTTCTTCATCAACATGCCTAATTTCATCAAACATTCTTTCCCGATATTGTTCTAATTCATTCATTTTTATTCCTCCCCTGAATAATATATTTTCTATAGCATCATTATAACAAATGTTCGATATAAAAATCAAGAAAAAGTATAACAATAACAAAATCCGCTAAAAAAATAGTCTACACCATCCCATAGTTTTAAAATAAAATCTATTATTTCCAATATTCTTGAACAACCTTTTCTTCTTTTTTTTGCAATTCTTCTAAAAAAATAGCTAATCCCACTACATCTTTTTCACGAATAAAACTTAAATATTCCTCTCTCTTTTCAAATGGGATTACTAAAGGTGCTTTTAAATTCATTAATAAATAGTAATTAATTAGAATTCTCCCTGTTCTACCATTTCCATCCTCGAATGGATGAATATGCTCATAATCGATATGCATACTTGCCAAATTATCAAAACTAAAAGAATTTAACAACTTATCATTATATTTTAAAATAAACTTGTTCATTAAATCTTCTATATCTTTAGGATAAGGAAATGTAGTTGTTGACCCAACAATTCTCATATTTCCCAAACGATATCCAACTATTTCAATAATATTTTCTTGAATAATTTGACAAAATTTTAAAACGATATCTTGGCTTAAAACTTCTCCTTTTAATACAACATTGATTAAATATTCCAAAGCCTTTTTATGATTTTCTGCCTCATGTATTTCCCTAGCTCTAGTTGTATTAATTGGAGCATGACCATAATCAAATAACAAAGCATACGTTTCATCAAAACTCATACTAGAACCCTCTATTGCATTTGTGTGATAAGTCATTCTAGTTACAAAATCTTCAAAATACTGTTCATTATTTAAAAGCAAATCAATATATTTATTCTCCATATTACCGAACCTTTCTATCAATATTATAACGAATAATTAAACAAATAACAATAACCTAAAACCAATAAAATTAAATTGACTAATTACTTTAAAAATCATATAATCATATGTATCTTAAAAAGAAAGGAATAAATATGTTAGAATTAAAAAAGATAACTAAAAAGTACTTAAGTGGTACAAATAGTGTGAGTGCTCTAAAAGGAATTGATTTAAAATTTCGTGAAACAGAGTTTGTAAGCATTTTAGGTCCATCAGGGTGTGGTAAAACAACTCTTCTAAATATAATTGGTGGTTTAGACCAATATACAGCTGGTGATTTAATTATTAATGGCAAATCTACCAAAAACTTTAAAGATAAAGACTGGGATACATATCGTAATCATAGTGTTGGTTTTGTCTTTCAAAATTATAACCTAATTCCCCATCAAACCGTTTTAGCAAACGTAGAACTAGCTCTAACACTCGCTGGAACAAGCAAATCTGAAAGAAGAAAAAGAGCTATAAAAGCCCTAAAAGATGTTGGCCTAGAAGATCAAATTTACAAGAAGCCAAACCAAATGAGCGGCGGTCAAATGCAAAGAGTTGCCATAGCAAGAGCCTTAGTTGGCAATCCTGACATTTTACTTGCAGATGAACCAACAGGTGCTCTAGATACGAAAACAAGTGTCCAAATCATGGAACTTTTAAAGGAAATTTCTAAGACCAAACTAGTAATTATGGTTACTCATAATCCCGACCTAGCAAACAAATATTCAACTAGAATAATCAAACTTTTAGACGGTAAAGTAACTGATGATTCAATGCCTTATAATGGCTTAGAAGAAAAAAAGGAACAACCAAAAACCGGTAAAACTAATATGGCTTTTAAAACAGCATTATCATTAAGTTTGAATAATTTATTAACCAAAAAAGGAAGATCTATATTAACTGCTTTTGCCGGATCCATTGGTATTATTGGTATTGCTCTTATTCTATCTCTATCTAGTGGAATGCAAAACTATATTAACCGCGTTGAAGAAGTCACATTATCAAGCTATCCCATAACTCTAGAGGAAACAACTATGGATACAGGTGAACTATTAAATACTGCCATGGATAATGATAATACTTACGAAAACTATAATGATAACCTAATTCATTCCATGAATATTACAAATGATATGCTATCTCTTATGAGTAGTGGTGCCAAATCAAACAACCTAGAAGCATTTAAGGCATACATAAATGAAAATGAAAGTACCTTTAATGAATATGCCAACGCCATAGAGTATTCCTATAACTTAGATTTAAACATTTACAAAGAAAATGAGGATGCGTACACAATGGTGAATCCCGATCAAATCATAGATGAGTTAGGATTCGGTTCAATGAATGAAATAGGAAGCATGTTTTCCAGTAGCTCTAGCTCCTATAATGCTTTTAATGAAATGTTAGATAACAAAGATTTAATTAATGATCAATACGACATTCTAGCAGGACACTTACCAGAAAATTATAATGAAGTAGTAATAGTAGTAAATAAAAACAATTATATTAGTGATTATACCCTTTATTCAATAGGATTATTAGATAGTGATGAATTAATAGCAAACTATCAAGCTATGATAAATGGTGAGGAAGTTAGCAACTTAAAAGAGTTAAGTTATACTTACGAAGAATTACTTGATTTAAAATATAAAGTATTATTAAACACTGATTATTATACTAAAGAAGGAAATTTTTGGATAGATAATAGCAATAATGAAGAATTTGTAACAAACCTTTTAAATGACGCTTTAACTATTGAAGTAGTAGGAATAATTAAACCTAAAGAAGAAACAATTACTACCAATAATTATGGAGGAATATGGTATACTTCTGATTTAACTGAATATGTAATTAACGAAATAAATAAAAGTGAAATAGCGCAATCTCAATTAAATAATGAAAATATCAATGTATTTACCAACAGGGAATTTAGTGATGAAGAATTTGACATTAATAATTTAAGCAAAGAAGAACAAGCTTACTTAGCAAGTCTATCGCCAAGTGAATTGGCCGAAGTTCTAGCAAATTACGGTGAGAATGCCAGTGCAACCTATGAATCTAATTTAGAAAAGTTAGGTATAGTTGATTTAGATAAACCAAGTACTATTAATATATATGCTAAAGACTTTGATTCTAAAGAAGCTCTAGCAGACTTAATCACTGAATACAATAATAATACATCAGAAGAAAATGCGATTAGTTATACTGATATAATCGAAGTAATGATGAGTGGAGTTTCAAATATTATTGATATTATTAGCTACGTTTTAATGGGCTTTGTTAGTATATCTTTAGTTGTTTCATCTATAATGATAGGTATTATTACCTATATATCTGTTTTAGAAAGAACGAAAGAAATAGGCATATTAAGAAGTATTGGTGCCTCTAAAAAAGATATATCTAGAGTATTTAATGCTGAAACGCTAATTATTGGAGCCTCAGCTGGAATTCTTGGTATTTTAGTAACTATTATATTAAATATTCCTATAAACTTAATAATAAATAATTTAGCTGGCGTATCATCTATTGCTAAGCTTCCTATAAGCGGAGCTATTATATTAGTTATAATCAGTATTTTATTAACTGTTATCGCTGGTTTAATACCGGCTAAAATGGCTAGCAAAAAAGACCCAGTAGAAGCTTTAAGAACAGAATAAAGATCGGATTTTACCGATCTTTTTCTTCTAAATAACCATCTGTTGTATATTTATCACATTTTATAAAAGGTTCATACAGATATGAATTATTAGTATTTCTAACTATTACATATCCTTCACATATATCTTTATTTACTTCTAAAGAATCTAAATAACCACCTTCAATTAATGTTTTTCCTTCAATTAAGGCTTCATTTAAATTATCATCAAATATCGAATTATCTTTAGCATAATTTTTTACACTATCAACCATTTCTGCTTCTAATTCCCCATATTTTTCTGCTCGATCTTTAAGTATAAAACCCATAACAGTTAACAAAACAATAATAACTACTACTATAATAGCCCATATAGCAAATAAAACTTTTGTCTTTTTCATTAATTTCTCCATTCTTCATACCCATCTGTTGTATAATTTGGACAAGATATAAATGCCTCAATATTCTCTTCACCATGAGACTTACTAGCTACAACATACCCACTACAAACATTATTATCATTATCAACCAAATTAACATCAAGTCCATAAGTTCTAAGTATACTTCTAGTAATAGTAATGCCCTCACTATTTAAGACACCATCATAATAATCACTTAAGTATACTTTAGCATTATTTTCTAAATCATTTTCCAAGTCATGATAATAATTTGAAGTAACTTCTAAATTTAAATCTTGATATAATGTATAAATATAATAAATAGCAATAATCAAAAAAAGAAGTAAAATGCCTGATAATAAAAGCATTTCTCTAATACCCCATCCATGTTTATTAAGCATTTTCATCACCACACAAGTATTATACCACACTAAAAAGAAAAAAAGAACCTACTCCGTTCTCTCTTTAATAAAAAATGGTCCAAATTCAATACTGGCATTAATGCTACTCCGGTCATATTTATACATTTTATAACCTAATCCCGTACATGAATAAACAGTTCCATCATCATATTCCTTAGTTTCTTCACTTATACAAAAAATTGGGGTTTTAGACTGTCTAGCTCTAAAATAATCAATAAAAAATATAATAATCCAAATGATAACAAGTGCTAAAACAATAACTTTAATAATATCTCCCTTAGTAACTTTAGACTTCATAAATATATCACCCTACCATAATTATATCCATAAAAGTTAAAAAAAGCAATAATTTTATCATGAATTTAACACAAACTATAAACAAATTACACACAAAAAGAGCTCCGTTTTTGAGCTCTTATAAATTATTAAACTAATTCTACTTCTGCGCCAGCTTCTTCTAATTGTGCTTTTAGTGCTTCAGCTTCTTCAGCAGGAATATTTTCCTTTAAGTTACCACCATTATCAGCGATACCTTTAGCCTCAACAAGTCCTAGACCAGTAATTTCTTTAATAATCTTAATAACAGCGATCTTATTTCCACCAGCACTCTTAAGTACTACAGTCTTATTAGCTGAACCAGCTTCTTCTGCTTGAGCAGGAGCAGCAGCTACAGCTACAGCACTAGGATCAACTCCAAATTCTTCTTTCATTGCATCAACTAATTCTTTTACTTCAAGAATAGTCATTTCTTTTAAAGCACTAATAAATTCATCTTTTGTAATTTTTGCCATTTTAACTCACATTCCTTTCTAATTTTCTAATTTTTCGGCATACATATTTAAACCAATTGCTAAATTTCTTACATGTTCCATCATACCAGCTGCAAGCATTGTAAGTAATCCTTCATAAGATGGAATAGAAGCATATTCATTAATTACACTTAATTCTGCAACATCACCATTGATGATACCAACACGAACTTTCATTTTATCATGATCTTTTGCAAAATCAGCAATAACTTTAATTGGCTCTAATAAATCAGTACCAAACATAATAGCATTTGGTCCTTCTAAGAAACCATTAAGATCAATCTTTAAATCATCTAAAGCTCTTTTTAAAAGAGTATTTTTATAGATTTTAACTTCACCTTTAGCTTCTCTAAGTTTTCTTCTAAGTTCGCTAATCTCTGAAACAGTAAGACCTTGATATTCAAACAAAATAACAGATTCACTTGCTTTAATCTTATCTTCTATCTCACTAACAATTTGCTTCTTAGATTCTAGAATTTTGCTACTTGCCATATTCTCCTCCTTATATATTTAAAAAAGCTTCCATTTTAGGGAAGCTTAAAAAGATTTAAGCACTCCCCTCGGTAGGATTATTAAAGTTACCTCCCTACTGTCTTCGGTTCGCTTTTTTATACTTGTATTATATTATAACTTACATTAAATGTCAAAAGAATTTTTATCTAACTTAATACCAGGACCCATAGTACTAGTAATAGTTATACTATTAATAAAAACACCTTTAACACTAGCTGGTTTAGCAGCTTCTACAGTTGCTACTACATATTTAAGATTTTCTGCTAGACTTTTATCATCAAATGATACTTTACCAATAATCGTATGAATATTACCATTAGCATCATTTTTATAAGTTACCATACCCTTATTGATATCTTCAATAGCTTTCACAACATCAGTTGTAACAGTACCAGTCTTAGGGTTAGGCATCAAACCTTTTGGACCTAAAACTTTACCAATTTTACCAAGTTCAGGCATCATTTCTGGAGTAGCAACGATAACATCAAATTGAAACCAGTTCTCTTTTGAAATCTTATCAATCATATCCTTATCGCCAACATAGTCTGCTCCAGCTTCTCTTGCTTGATTAGCAGCTTCTCCTTTAGCAATAACTAAAATTCTTTTCTTCTTACCAGTACCATTTGGTAAAACAAAACTTCCTCTTAAATTTTGATCAGATTTTTTCGCATCAATATTCAATTTAATAGCAACTTCAACAGTACTATCAAAATTAGTAACACTTGTTTCTTTAACTAAACTAACTGCTTCTAGAACACTATAAAGTTTATTCTTATCAACTTTTTTTGATGCTTCCACATATTTCTTACCGTGTTTTTTCAAAATATTCCCTCCTAACTGTGGTTTATTAAAAGACGG
>CALVHJ010000063.1 GCA_944327425.1 uncultured Bacilli bacterium | reverse complement strand
CCAAATCAATTATACTATAGAAGTTTAAAAGTTTCTATGCTTTATAATAGTTTTTTAATAAGTTTGACAAACCTAATTTAATTCATATCCCAATTTATCTTACTATTTATTAATTACCATAAAATTACCCAAATACTAAACGATTTTTATCTTGTAAAAAACGACTATTTATGATAGTATTATATTAGAATAGAAATAGGCGGGTGGCTAGTTTTATGCACACAGAAATATTTAATAATATTGATTTATTAGTGGAAATGGCTGGATCATCTTTAAATGTAGATGATATTAATGCTGAATTAATTACCATAAATAAAGAAATTAATGATAAAACTCAAGCTATAGAAGACTTAAAGAGTATAATGAATGATGCTCGTTATTTTAATGCCTCAAATGAACTGATTGATAAAAATATTGAAATTAGCTTGAAATCCAAAATAAATCGTTTAAAAAGAAAAATAAAAGATATAAATAGCGAATTAAATTTAATTAAAGAAGAAGAAAGTAAACTCCATAATGAAGTAAATAAATTAAAAGGACAAATTACTCATAATGAAAAATATTTAACCGTTTTAAAGAAAAAATCTGAAAGTAGTTCTAGCAATAACTATAAACAAATAGTTCTAACAGAAGAAGATAATTTAAATCGTTTAAAGGAAGAATTATTAAAAAAAGAGCAAAAACACAAAACGGTTTTAAAGGAATTAGAGCTTAATTCTCAAGCCTTAAAAGAACTAACTCAAAATAAAGAACAAGAAGAAGAAAAGTTAAAAGCCATTACCGATAGTTTAAACAATCCTAATTCCTATATAGATGAAGATTTAAAGAAGGATGATGAAGCTAAACTCATATCTTTAAACGAGGCCTTAGAAAAAGCCGAAAAAAGGAAATTAGAATTATTAACAGATCCTAATATGATAGGTACTGATGCCAAAGAACTAATAATCAAAAATAATAATGCTGAAGCATTAAGTAAAATAAAAGAATTAGTAACTATTGTTAAAGGAAAACCTTTTATGGACATCGAAAACGCAAGTATTTTAGATGAAGTCTTAGAAAAAGCTGAAAAAGAAAGAGCCGAATTAGCTACTCTTCTAGAAACAAAAGATTATAAAGGTTTAAATAATGATGTCTTAAGTAAGAGAACTAATTATATAAATGAACAAATAACAAAGATAAATAATATAATTAGCGAATATCAAACTATTATTAAAGAAGCAGATGAAGATATTGATAATAATATAAGTATTTTAATAAAAGAAATTGAAGCAAGTATAACCAAAATAGCTGGAGAAATTGAAGAGTACGAAACTCTTTTAAAAGACAAAAGTAAATCTAATAAAACAAGGGCTAATTTAGAAAATACTCTTCAAAAGAAAACCAAAGAAAAAGAAATAATGGAAGATTTGTTACAAAACTACCAAAATGATTTATTAACCAAAATTTCTTTAACTAATGCTTTAAATAAAGAAATTGAAAATTTTAATCAAAATATTACTGAATATAAAGAGGAATTAAAAGAAATAAGTAATATTGCCTCTTTAGAACTAAACGTCAAAGATTTTCTTGAAGAAGAACAAGATAAAGACAAATTAAAAGCCAAAAATGATGAAATTAAACAAATAAAAAATCGCAAGAAATATACTAAAACTCCTAATGAAATATATGATCAAATTGAAATGTCCCTAGCAACTTCTACACCTTCAAAAACCAGAAGTTCTAAAACAGAACAAACAGATATTTTAATTGATAATTTATACGAAGAAGAAAATGAACCCATAAAAAATAGTAAAGAGCCTCAGTTAAAAGTAGTAAAAATGATACCCGTTCAAACTATAAAAGCCAAGGACAAAGAAGGTGATGTTTATGGGGCTTAAAATTAATAATATAATTATTTTAGAAAATGAAGAACAATACATTCTTTTAAAAGATACCATGTATTATGGTAAAAAGTATTTTTTAGGAATGGGAATTGATGAAAACATGAAAGTAATAAACTCTAAAGTAGTGATATTTGAAGAACATGTGAGTGGATATGATACTTATGTTAGTAAAGTGGCTCAAAAAGAATTAATTACAGTTTTAACAAGGATGTTTAAAGCCCAAATTTAGCCATTTAATAAAAAAACTAGATTATCATCCACTTTTTTGATATAATGAATAAGCAAGTAGGAAGGTGAATATATGACTTTAGCAAACATATGGGATGTAACAACCAAGATTATCGATATCGGAATTGTTTGGCTAGTATTTTATTTTATATTAAAAAATATTAAAAATAACATAAAAATGGTACTAATCTTTAAAGGTGTTTTACTAATATTAGCAATAAAGCTTTTAAGTGATTTATTAGACTTATATACAGTAGGGGTAATTCTTCAATACTGTTTAGAGTGGGGACCACTCGCCATAATAGTAATATTCCAGCCCGAAATAAGAAGTGTTTTAGAATCAATTGGCCGGACCCAATTATTAGGAAGACACAAAATATTAACTATTGATGAAAGAGAAAAAGTAGTTTATGAAATTATGCGGGCCATTGAATATTTCAAACGAAACAGAATAGGGGCTTTAATCGTTATCGAAAGAGAAATATCTCTTCAAGAATATATTGAACCAGCAACCAAGATATATGCTGACTTATCAAGTGATTTATTAGAGACGATCTTTTTTCCTAATGGACCCCTACATGATGGTGGTGTAATTTTACAAGGGGATCGTATCACTGTAGCTGGAGCTGTTTTCAAAACGAGTATGAATCCATCCATTTCTAAGAGATTAGGAACAAGGCATAGAGCAGCTTTAGGTATAGTTGAAGAAAGTGATGCTATAGCTTTAGTTGTATCCGAAGAATCAGGACGTATCAGTATTGCCGTTGATGGTGAATTAAATTACAATTTAACTCTTGATGAATTTAGAATGCTTTTAATTGAAGCTTTAAATCCTAAACCTGAGGTATTTTATGAAGCTGAAGAGAAGAAAAGTGCAGGTGAAGAATAATGAAGAAGGTATTAAAGGCCATCGCCCGTTTCTTTATGGGTATATATCGTCTAATAGATCGTTTAATTGTTACACCAATTAGTCGTTTAATTTTTAATATTAAGGAATACTTAAAGTCTCACAATTTAAAATTAGATTATATTTTTAATCGTCCTAATTTCATGATTTATGTTTCCTTAATTCTCGCTGTAATTGTCTTCTTATTAATTGATAGTAAAGTAATAAACTTAGTCGAATCAGAAGCTGAAGTTATTACCAATGTTCCTGTAACAGTAAATTATAATGAAGAAGCATATGTTGTTGAAGGTATACCTGATACTGTTGATATTGTTTTAATAGGTCGAAAAAGTGATATATATTTAGCTAAACAACTAGGAACCAATAACGTTATTTTAGATTTATCAGACTATGAAGCAAGAGATTCAGCATATCGTGTTTATTTATCGTATACTAAATCAATTGATTCAATTGACTATAAATTAGATCCATCTTATGTATCTGTAACGATAAAAGACAAAATAAGTGAAATAAAAACTCTTAATTATGATCTTATTAACGAACAATATTTAAGTGAAGAGTTAAGTGTAGAATCAGTAGAATTATCGCAAAGTGAAGTAGTTGTAAAAGGAAGCGAAGATGCTATTAGAGAAATAGCTACGGTTAAAGCTTTAATTGACTTAAGTAATTCTTCATTAAGTGATGTTGGTACTTATACAATTGATGACATTTTAGTTGTAGCTTACAATTCCCAAGGTGAAGTATTAGACAACATTGAAATTGTTTCAAGTACTCTAACAGCCACGGTTAATTTAGATACATACTCAAAAAGTGTACCAATTGAAGTTAGAACAACGGGTACTTTAGTAACAGGAAAAGCTATCGCCTCTATCTTAGTTAATAATAGCAATGCTTATTCCATAACTATTTATGGTGATGAAGAGGAGATAAGCAATATTACTAGTGTTCCAGTAACAATAAATGTTGATGGTGAAGGAGCAAATGGTACTAGAAGCTACAATGTTAGAATTGACAGACCAACAGGAGTTAGAGCCTTAAGTGAAAACAATGCTAGCATTACGGTAACATTTGGTGATGAGCGTCAAAAAGAATTAGAAATAACTACTATTTCAAGCCGTAACCTTGCTAGTGGTTATACTGCTAATATTGTTGGAACTAATAGTGTTCCAGTTATAGTTAAAGGTGTACAATCTGTAATTGATGGAATTGATGCATCTGATATTAATGCTTATATTGATCTTGAAGGTTATACTGAACCTGGAGAATATGATGTAGAGGTAAAAATTGAAAATAATGATCCAAAATTAAACTTTGTTGCCTCAGCTTCAACTATAAGAGTGCGTATAACTCAAAATTAAAACTTAATAGCCCAAAACTATTAAGTTTTTTTAAATTAAATAAAAAAGCCCAAAGGGCTTCAAATACATAAAAAAACATTTATTGTTTGAATTAGTAGAATTTGATATTAGTTAAGTAAAGGAAGTATATCAAAGAATGGAAAAGAATATTCAAACAAATTAAATGTTCGAGAAAGTATATTACAACAAAAAACAGTATTTGTCAAGCAAAAGTTTTACAATAAATAAGGCATTAACCACTAAAGTTAATGCCTATATCATTTAATTTATTACAAATGGTGAAGAAGCAGTACCATTACCACTGGAAATTGTGGTTGTAGCCTTCAGATTGATTACTGGGCGCACACCCCGTGATATATCTACACCTGGCCTATTTACTCCAGTGTAATTAAGAAAGCCAGATGCATCTACTAAAAATTCGTAGGCAGTTTCTCCATTGTAATTATATGGAGACATTGTCCAGTAATATTGGTTTGTGTATAAGTAATAACTACTATTATTTGTTCCATACACTCCTCCTGCATATGCTACTTCATCCGCGGTGATGAGTCCTACTGGATAGGTTAATGCTTTGTTTCCTTTATTACTACTACCTACTGTGAATACATCGTTACTTTCATCACTACATCCGAATGTTGGTATTTTATTGGTAGATAATCTATTATATGCTCCATAATAGGTTGTTGATGTTCCTGTCCCTGTTCCACTATATGGTGTTCGATCATTACAGAATCCGGCATTTGTATCTATGTAATTTGAATAACCGGTATTTGCAATATTTGCTGAATACCAGCTTTCTAGTACTTCCTTGATGGTACTACTTATTACTACTCCATGTACCTCTCCGCTCGTATACATGTATCCTACATACATGTTATTATTACTCAGGCTATTAAATCTACTGGTGGTTATCTGCGTCTCTGTTCCTGTTGTCACTATACTTGTTCCGCTATAGATAATCCTTATTGTGCCATCTCCGTTAATTCTAATTATTCTCCAGTAATAACCTGCAAATGATACCCAGTTATCGGTAGGATTTCCAGCAAAATAGTATACTTCTCCATCATTATCATATTGACTTTCATCTGCTGATTTATATATAGTCCCTGTTGTAGTATTGGTTACAGTCGTACTAAAATCTGTTCTTGTTAAGACAGTTGGATAATATGATAACAAAGTATCTTTTATTAATTCTGCTTCTTCAAAATATAAATAACATTTAGTGCCTCTGGTTGTAAAAGGATTAATACTTAAACTTCCTGTTTCACTATCATAGTTTAATGTCAAATTATCTATACTACTACCATCTTTATAAGTACAGATGCTATTATTTGTATCAAGAGTATAGTTTTTAGAACTATCTAATTCACTTGCTTGCACTCCATCAATATATAATGCTACTACATCTAAATCAGGTCTTACATAATTAACTTCGCTATCTACTATAGGTACTGATGCCGTACTTCGGTATTTTGCTAAAGAATTAGTTAATACTAATGTAATAAGAAGTACTACTACACAGACAATACCAATAAAAAAGGATATTCTATTTTTATTAGAATGTATTTTCTCAAATATTATATCATTTTTCAATTTTATAACCTACCTTCATAAAATTGAAAACCCTTAACTTAACACAATTATACTATTGATATTCTTTTAAGTCAACAAAAATTTCTATATATTGCCCATTCTTAAGTATTAATTGCTTCTTTTTTATAAAATAAATTTGGTGATTAAAATGTATATAAATAAAATTCAAGAAATATGTGAAAAAGATAATATAACAATTACAAGCCTTGGTAAATATGTAGAAATAGATAGAAGCACATTAGGAAAATACATTAATGGCTACTTACCAATACCTTTAAAACATTTAAATTCATTATGTAATTATTTTGATATATCACTTGATTTTGTTTTTAGCTTAAGTAATAATAAAAAATATAAAAATTATAAAAAAGAGATTGATAAGCATTTATTTAGTGTCAGACTAAAAGAATTTCGCAAAGCAAATAAAATAACTCAAGCCAAACTCTCAGAAGTTCTACAATGCTCTAATTCAGCTATTTCTGAATATGAACATGGTAAACGTTTAATATCAACTTCACATCTATATACCATCTGTAAAAAATACAACATATCTGCTGATTATCTTTTAGGTAAAATTAAAGTTAAAGGTTTTCAATCATAATAAAGTTATACTATTAATATTTTAAATAGTCAACAAAAATTTCTGTATATTGCCCATATATTAAATCTTTATTTCTTAAATCTATCTTCTAAATTCATAAGTATCCCCAAAAACATAAAATAAACAATTATATTAGTACCACCATAACTAACAAAAGGAAGTGGTAAACCAATTATAGGAAGTACACCTAAATTCATTCCTATATTTTGTATTTGTGCAAAAATAAACATCGCTAAAAAACCCGCAATAAATAGTTTATGTTTAATTATTTTAGTTTTAAACAATTTTATAAAGAAATAAATATCTAATACCAAAAAACTAACTAAAATGATAATAAAACTAAATATCCCAAGCTTACTAATAGAGTAAGCAACAATAAAATCAGTAGGAGCCTCAGGAATATACACTCCCTTACTAGTACCAAAAAATTTAGCAGTCCCAATAGAAATTAAAGCTCTATCTAATTGAAAAGAGTCATTATTAACAAAACTAAGTAATCTATCTACTCTATAAAAGAAAGAAGTACCAATAAGATCAATTAACAAATCCTGTTCAAAATAATATAAATATCCAAAAGCCCCAACTAACCCTATTAATAATATCGCTAATAACAAATACCATTTATAATTTATTTTATATGCTAAAATCATTCCTAGTAATATAATAAAATAAATAATTATTGCTCCTGTATCAGGTTCTAAAAAAACAAATAAGGAAGGTATTAAAGTGATAAACAAAGCCTTTAATATAATTTTAAATTCATCTTTCATATTATTTTTTTTAGCTCCCGCTAGTATATTGCTTAAATATAAAGTAAGACTAAATTTCATAAGTTCACTAGGTTGAAACGAGAAAAAAGGAAATTGAAACCAAGCTTTTGAACCATTAACTGTTGTTCCAAAAAATAGAACTAAGATAAGAAGTAAAACATTTATAAAATACAAATATTTACTATACTTAAAAAATATTTTTGATTTTAATAAAGTAAAAATAACAAGCACTAAAAAACCCAAGCCAAACCATAAAGCTTGTTTAAACAAATAATTTTGATATCCATCCATTGTTTTACTAACAAAAAACATATTTATTAGTGAAATAATAAGAAGAACCAAAATAGGTATTATTATAAAACATTTATCTTTTAATTCTTTTGCTTTCATAATATTATTATGTTTCAAATTACTATATTTATCATAAAATGTAATAGAGGTGTTAACAATGAAAAAAGATTTACCAAAAGTATATGCCAATCCTATTGATAAAAATATCCGCAACAATTTTGATGTTTATTACAGTTCATCTGAAGAAGTAAGAAGTAATAAAGAAATAAATGTTGCCGAAAAAATTAATCAAATTTTTGCATCACGTCATCATGTGTATAAAAGTAATGTTTTAATATATACTAAAAATGGAAAGATAAATACTGCCATAGTTGGCAAATCTGGTAACAATTTATTAACATTAGATGGTGAAAAAATAAATATGTCAGACATCATAGACATTGAAAGAATCTAAACATTTGTATGAATAGTGTAGAATAAGTAAGGAGATTTAAAGTACATAAAATTACTTTATAATTAAGATAATTTTAAATCTCAGGGAA
>CALVHJ010000062.1 GCA_944327425.1 uncultured Bacilli bacterium | reverse complement strand
TCTATACCAACCTTTAAAGGAACATCTAACTTTATAACATTTTCCATCACATCTTTAACAATTTTAGTTACCAGCTCTTTTTCTTCTTTTAAAGTATCAATTACCAGTTCATCATGAATTTGTAAAACCATTTTACTTTTAATTCCCTGCTTCTTAAACTCATCAAAAACCATAACCATTGCTTTTTTTATAATATCCGCACTAGTCCCCTGAATTGGAGTATTAAGAGCTATCCTCTCTCCACTAGAACGAATCATATAATTACGATTATTTAATTCTTCAATAGTTCTTTTGCGGTTAAACAAAGTCCGAACTGAACCAGTTTCATAAGCCTCTTTAATAATATTATCCATATATCTTTTAACTCCCGGATATAACTCATAATATTTATTAATAAATTCTTGAGCTTCTTTTCTACTAATATTTAAATTTTCTCCTAGCCCAAAACCACTAATACCATAAACAATTCCAAAAATTACAGCTTTTGCTGTCGATCTCATAAGCTTAGTCACTTCTGAAGCTGGAACTCCATAAATATCCGCTGCTACTTTCGTATGAATATCAGCATCATTCCTAAATGCTTGGATAAGTTCTTTAGATCCCGATATATGAGCAAGTATTCTAAGTTCAATTTGGGAATAATCAACACTCAAAAACAAATCATTAGTAGGCAAGAAAGCTCGTCTTACCTTCCTACCTTCTTCTCCCCTAATAGGAATATTTTGTAAATTTGGTTCTACACTAGAAAGTCTTCCCGTTCTTGTAAGCGTCTGTTTAAAAATAGTATGAATTTTACCATCAGGAAACTTAGCATTTTCCAAACTAACTGTATAAGTAGAAACTATCTTACTAAAATTACGATATTCTAAAATAAGTTCAATAATCGGATGTTTCCCTCTAAGTTTTTGTAAAGTTGCTGCATCTGTTTTATAACCAGTCTGATTCTTCTTTCCTACATCTAAACCCAAACGATTAAATAATACCTCACCTAACTGTTTAGGACTACTAATATTAAACTCTACTCCTGCCAAATCATATATTTCTTTTGATAAACTATCTAATTTAGCTTCTGCTTCCTTTTTAATTTCTTCTAAAACGTTACTATCTACCTTAACTCCAAAAT
Organism: uncultured Bacilli bacterium; assembly: GCA_944327425.1. GTDB lineage: Bacteria > Bacillota_I > Bacilli_A > RF39 > UBA660 > Caccenecus. The sequence goes on along the minus strand of CALVHJ010000062.1, from coordinate 7,121 downwards.
ATTCCATATCGGCAAGAACAAAAGAAAGAGGCATTTCAATATCTTTAAATAATTCATACATATTTTCTACTTTCAAATTATTAATATAACTATCTCTTGTATCATAAATAAATCTTGACTTCAAAACTAAATCTTTTTTCAATCTATCTTTATCAGTAAAATTATCTTTTTTAGCATCCTCGTAAAACAAAACATTAATACCTTCAGGATGCATTAAAAAAGCTATATCATCTTTTGTAAACCCATTTAATAAATAAGCCGCAATCATAAGATCATAATTAACATTTAAAGATAAAGCCTTATTTCTTCTTAAAACAACTTCTAAAGCCTTAGCATGATAAGTATAAATAACTTTATCTTTTAAAATACTAGGAATTTCTTTAATCATATCTTCTTCTAAATAATAATTATGTTCCTTATCACTTAAAGCAATCCCTAAAATATTCCCTTTATGATAATTTTCATTATCTATCTCAACATAAATACTTACTTCATCACCTAATAAAAGTTGCGATTTATCACTAACAAAAGTAAAATCAATATTATCTTTTACTATCTTTTTATGTTCAAAATTCTTAAGTAGAGAATAAAACTCTAAAGACTCAAATATATCGCCAAGCTTAGCTTCATCTATCCCTTTATATTTAATTTCCTCAAAATTAATATTTAATGGAACTTCTTTATAAATAGTGGCAATTTCTTTACTCATAAAAGCATTATCTCTATCAGTTTCTAATTTTTCTTTAGTCTTACCTTTAATAGAATCAATATTATCATAAATTCCTTCTAATGAGCCATATTCTTGTAAGAGTTTTAAAGCAGTTTTCTCCCCAACACCTCTTACTCCCGGAATATTATCAGATGCATCACCTGCCAAAGCTTTAAGATCAATAATTTTAATTGGATCTATTCCATAATCTTCTTTAAAAGTTGATTCATTATATCGAATAAACCCAGTTTGTTTCAATAATTTAACCTCAACTTCCGGAGTAATAAGCTGCAACAAATCTTTATCACTAGAAATTATCGTAGCATCAAACTCTTCATCTATAAGAGCCATATGAGCAAGTGTCCCAATTATATCATCAGCTTCATATGGTTCTAATTCCAAATATTTAATTCCCATGGCATCTAATATTTCTCTTGCTATAGGCATTTGTTTAATTAAATCAGTTGGTGTCTCCTGTCTACCTTCCTTATAAAAATCATATTTTTCTTTTCGAAAATTTTTACCAACATCAAAAGCAACTGCTATATACTCCGGTTTTTCTTCACTTATAATTTTATTAATCATAGTTGTAAATCCATATAAAGCATTAGTAGGAAATCCTTTACTATTACGCATAATATTTCCCGTATAAGCCGTTGCATAATAACTTCTAAACATTAAATTATTTCCATCAACCAATATAACTTTCTTCAAAATATCCACCTCTAACTTCTACTAAAAATTATATCATATTTTCTTAAAAGAAAAAAGGAATAACCACCATTAAGCTTATTCCTCCTATTTTTTAAAATTAATTATTCTTTCTCTTACTACTACATCTCTATCATATTTTAAATTTTCCACATTAATATCTCTTATTTCCTTTGCTTCTCTTAAATAAATAATTTCCTTACCTAATATTTCTTTTAAATAGTTTCTAAATTCTGCAATAAAATCTATAATTGAAACACTGTTTTTTGATTCATACATATCATTTAATCTAGGACTGCTTTTAACAACATCTAAAAATAAACCATCCACTAAAAAATACATAATTTCTAAATAAAAACCTCTTAAATTATTTCTTAAAATTTCTTGATAAGCTATATCACTAAAACAGTATTCTAAAGTATCAATAATATAAATACGATATCCCATTAAAATATTATACATCACATCATAACACAAAATTCCCTTTTTAGATAACTCTTCTAAATCTTTTAAAGCCAGGAAAACAAGTCTTAGAAACTTATCTAAATTAACATTCAATGGATTAATTTGATATAAATTTCTAGCATTTCTATAAACCGTAATATCCCCAATTACTTGATCATTCAACATAATAATTTCTTTAGGAAAGATAAAAGTTGAAGATTTAACATTTTTAAATTGTAATATTTCTTCTTTTTTATAATTACCTTCATAATCATCATCAAAATAACTATGATAAAATTTATATACATTTTTTGAATCTCTATAACAAACACCTTGTGAACCTTGTCCCAAATATATCAAGGAACGAATGAACTTATCAATTTCCCTTCTTAAATAAAATACCATATAATCCCTCATTTGAAAGTAATATAATAACAAGAAAAGAAACCTAAGTCAATAAATACTTATCTCATTTTATTTAATGAGCCAAAATATTGTTCAAACTTATTTTTAAAAACTACATCTTTCGCTTTAAATTCATCTATTTTCTCCCGAAAAAAAGGATCTGTTTTATATCGTTCTTGAATAGCTGTTTTAGCCTCAGGATGTAATAATATATATTCCCAATCTATAAATCCCAAATAAGGATTTTTAACTCTATAATGATAAGAATTAACACCTTTCAAGTACCCTCACCCCACTAAAAGTTATTCTATCACAAACTTCTTTTTTTAGCTATAATTTTTTTACTATCTTTAGCTTGAATCCGATAATTTACATCAGTAGCCAAAATACTATAACCAATAGAAGCAATAGGAACACTTATAATCATACCAACTACCCCTGCTAAACTTGCTCCTAAACTGACCGCTACAAAAACCCAGATACCTGGTAAACCCACTGATTTACCAACCACTTTAGGATAAATCAAATTACCTTCAAACTGCTGTAAAATAAGAATAAAAATAACAAAAATAACCGCTTTAATTGGACTAACCATAAATATTAAAAAAGCTCCAATAATTGTTCCAATAAATGCTCCATAAACAGGTATTAAAGCTGTAACTCCAATTAATACAGAGATAGTCGCTGCATAAGGAATACCAAGTAAAATCATTCCTATAAAACATAAAAAACCAATTATTACTGCCTCTAAACACTGTCCACTAACAAAATGGGAACATATCTTGTTAGATAATCTAGCAACATCTCTTATCTTACTTACTTTTTTTATAGGTAAATAAGCTCTTAAAACTTTATTAACTTGCCCTAATAATTTTTCTTTTTGAACTAACAAATATATTGCAAATACAAAAGCTATAATTAAATTTACAAATAAAGTAATAACATTAGTAGCAAATCCCCAAGTAATTTCTAAAACTTTATCACTATTATTCTTAACAAAAGAAACTATCACACTACCAAAATCTTCAATTCCATTTTCAATATTTGTAATAATATTTGGATCAACATCAAATTTATCTAACAATTCTTTAACATTTTCTTCATACCTAGGCATATTATCAATGAATAGTGTAGTTGTATTTTTAAGTTGCGGAATAATAAGTAATAATAAAACTATAATAAACGTAAATATAATAGCCAAAGATAAAGTTAAACTAATTGTTCTTTTACTTTTTTCTTTGATTTTTACTTTATTTAAAATTTTTCTTTCAATTAAATTAACCAAAATATTAAGAATAAATGCTATAACCAAACCTATAATAAAAGGCATTAAAAGTTTAAGTAAAAACATTAAAAAATCCCATATTTCTTTAATATGAATAAAAGCAAAAATTAACACTATCGTAAAAACTATTAATTTAAATATTTCTTTATTATTTTCTTTCATCATTATGCCACCACCATATTATAAATATATCATATTTTTAGAAAAAAAAGACCCCTTGGTCTAATAATCTTCATTAATACTATCAATGAACTCTATTTGTTCATCTACTACACTTCTAAGTCTTCTTTTAAATATAACAACTCTTCTTTTTAAAGTCTGTGCATCCTGTTCTATTTTATCTGCTTTAAGCAAGGCATCATTTACAATTCTTGAAGCATTTCGTTTAGCATCTTCAATTACTCCCCGAGCTTCATCTCTAGCTACTCTCTTAATTTGATTAGAAGCATCTTCTGCTACAACTAAAGCTCTATTTAAAGTATTCTCCATATTTTGATATTTTTCCAATTCTTTTTTTAGATTCTTAATCTCTTCATCTTGATTTTTTAATTTAGTGAACATAGATTCAGACTCTTTAGTAACTTCATTTACAAAACTGTTTACTTCTAACTTACTATAACCATTTATACTTGTACTAAACTTTCTCAAGAAGCCTCACCTCTACAAATTTATCTTTTTTTTACCATTCTTCTTCTACATCAGCTTTATTTTTTTCTGATTCATCACTTATTTTACCTTGAACATTAACATTCTTAGGTGTACACAAATATATTCCCACACCTATTTTTTGCATTGTTCCCCCAATTGCATAAATACAACCACTTAAAAAGTCTATAATTCTCTTAGCTTGGTCTGAAGTAACTCTCTTAAGATTTACTACTACACTATTTCGATTCTTTAAATGATCGGCTATTTGTTGCGATTCTGAATAAGCTCGTGGTTCAAGTAAAATCATTTTATTACCAGACTTATCAGCTTCCGCTAAAGCATCAGCTTCACTTATATTATAAAATTCATCTTCAGTACCAGTTAGAATATCATCATCATCTACATCTTTAAAAAGACTTTTAAATTTACCTAGAGCCATTATGCACTCCTCCTATTATTTAAATTACTCTTTTATTCTATCAAATATTTAATAAGAATGCAAGAGTTCCTAACTAAAAAAATGTTCAAATTATAGATATTCCATAATTTGAACATTTTGAGCTAACTTAATAACTAAATCTTTTTGATCATACTTATTAAAAATTTCTACAAAATTACTATTATCCATTAAGAACATATCATGATATCGAGTAAATATTTCTATTAAATTAGTAACACCCATATCATTTAAATACTCTAAATTCTTTGATACTAACTTTTTATGAGCTTCTATTTCTTTCAGTAAAGCACTAGTCGAATTTTCTTTCAAAGCTTCGATATCATCCTTTTTAAACCCAAACTTTTCTAAAAATTTCATACTAAACCTCTTCCTTCTTCTTGCCTTAATTCCTCAGGAAAAGCACTGCTTATTAATTGCTCAATCCTCATTTTATCTATCTCTGAAATTTCCATAGCTTCCACTACCCGTTCTATCATATTTATAACACCATTATGATAACTCTTAGCCATAATATCACCTTTAATATTAGCTAAAATATTTTTAACAACAAGTGGTAAAACTTCATCCATTGGATTTTTCAAAATTAAACCATTTAATTTTACAACTATATCATTATAAACTTCCAAATCTTCTGGATCCATCCTATCTTCTGCATTTTCATTTTCCAAACTAGCTGTATAATCTACATCACTAGCACTCTTAATCATTTCAATAGGTTTATGTACTGTATATTCAGCAAATAAATTAGCATCATATAACTCGCTTATAAACTTACCATTATCTTCATACTTAAAGCCATTATCAACGCAAAATTGTAATCGTTGAGCAAAACCTACAATATATAACTCCTTAACAAAAGTATTATCTTCATTCAAATAAGGAAAATTATTATTTAAAAATATTTTTAATCTTTCAATAAAAGCTCTTTTAAATGTTGCTACCCTAAGATTTACAGAAAACAAATCTTTAAGCCCTAATTTATCAATTTCACTTAATGCTATTTCTAATTCAGCAATCTCTTTAATATTAGCTGTCATTTGTTTTAAAAACTCTCCACTCATATCAATTTGATATTGATGCTTTTTAAAAACATCTAAAACATCCTTAGGTGTAACAGCTATAACAGTATCTGCTAAAAACTTATTAGCATCCACTCCCTCTGGTAATAAAAAACTTGTATCTTTAAACTTAATATCCATAAATAAACCTCCCTAATACGCCATAAGTGGCACTTTTTTTGGATCAAGTCCACTACTTTGAAGCAATATAATTGCTTTATCTAATCCTTTATAATCATATTTAATAAGTACAGTTGGATTTAAATAAATATCTAATGCACTCTTGCCAATTCTAAGCAATCTATCCATTTTAGCTTCTAATTCTTTATCATAAAGTAAATTAATATGATCTACAAATATATCTAAGCTAAGTTCATTTTCTTTAAATATATTAACATTTCTTCTAATTACTTTTTCATTAAAGTGTTCAAGAATTTGATCTAAATCACTTGTTGTATAATCTAAATAATCAAGTCCTATTTCATTAAATAAATCTATCAAATCTTCCCGATCATATTTTCTTTCTATAACAACTGGCTCTTCTTTTTTCTCTAGTGTAACTTGTTCTGGTGCAACTTCTTCTTTTATTTCTACTTTTTCTACCCTAGGAGCTTCTTCTTGACTTCTAGCTTCTTGCATTACTTCACTAATACTCTTTTTTTCGCTTTCTTTTACCTTTGCATCATAATCATATAAAGCATCTTCTGGGAACATTAATATTTTTGCAGCTTCTCTAGTCTCTTCTTCACTCAGATCAAATTGTTCTAATAAAGAAGTAATAGAATCTCTCGTAATATTAATATTACCAGCTAAAGCTAAGTCAAAATATTCATTTAACTTTTCCTGATTAGCTACCGCTGCATCTTTACGTATACCAATTTCTTCAATTGTTGTAATGGCACTATTCATTTCATCTTCAACTTTAACAAGTTCTTCTTTACTAGATTTGATATCTTCATTTACTTTATCAATAGTTTCTGGTAAAGCCTCATCTAAAGTAGCAACCAATGCTTCCGGATCAAAATTAATATGTAGGCGATCTATTACTGTTGCATAAGCGTTTTTATCAATTGCCTTTAATACGTCTATTAATTTTCGACCTTGTTCACTTAAAGTTTTACTATCACTTTCTAAGTCAGCAATTTTTTCTTGTAATTCACTTTTTTGAGCGGTCGTCCTTTCTTTGGTTTCTAAAGCCTTAGCATGAGCACTTTCCATTTCTTTAAATACCACACTATCACTGCCACGTAGATTATATAATTTATCAAGAAGTCTTGTAACTTCCGGAGATAATATTTTCATAATCAACACTCCTTATTCTACAAACAATTATAACAAACCAAACTCTAATTGTAAACACTTTTTTTGAAAGTTTAATTAAGCCCCAAGAGGAATAGAAAA
>CALVHJ010000061.1 GCA_944327425.1 uncultured Bacilli bacterium | reverse complement strand
ATAATGAAAGAATTTATGAGCAATGATGAAGATTAATAAATAAAGTGTTATTTTTGAAATTTATAGAAAATTTTAAGCCAAATGAATAAGGAAATCTATATATTGGAGAAAATAATAAAATGGAATTTGTAGAAGAAGAAAAGCTAGAAGTAGTATGTGATGTAAATAATGTAAAAAATGTTATTGCTAAATTAAGAGAAGCACATCCATATGAAGAACCTGGAATAGACATTATTCCTTTATTAGATGAGGAAAGCTTTAATTAATTATATATAGAAAAAACGGAGGAAAAATATATATGTTAAAAAGTATAACAATAAATGGACTAAGAGGGTTTGGAAAAGAGTGTACGATTAATTTTTCGTTACCAAACAAAGAAGATGAGGGAAGCGGATTAAACATTATAGTTGGACCAAATAATTCAGGGAAAACAACAATAACTGAAGCGATAAAGTTTTATAATTCAAAGTCTGGGGAAATCTCTTTTTCAGAAGGTAAAAGAAATGCAAAAAATAGTAACAAAGTAGATATAACTTACCTAGATGAAGTTGATGAAAAAATGGAGATACATACAGTAAAGAATGGCGGGAGTGAAGTAAATACTATAGGAATAAAGGAAAATAGAGATATTCCATACGTTTTGCCTTCAAGAAGATATGTCCAATATGATATGAATAGCGATAATGACTTTTTTGAAAAAAGAAATAATTATTCATCAAGTCAGATTAGACACTCAAGGAATAGGGTTGACAATTTAAATCAATTCGAAAGTAGAATATTTAAATGGAATAAAAATAAAGATGAATTTAATAAATTACTAAAGAAAATAATAATAGAACCATTTGATTGGATTATAGAGCAAAATGATAGAGGTCAGTATTATTTAAAAATAATATTTAAAGATAAATCAATTTCTCATTCTAGAGAAGGATTTGGAGATGGTTATTGGAGTATTTTCACTATAATTGATTCATTATATGATTCGAAAGAAAATGATATTATAGTAATTGATGAACCAGAATTATCACTTCATCCTACATTTCAAAAAAGAGTATTAAAATTAATAGAAGAATTTTCAAAAAACAGGCAAATTATAATTACGACACATTCTCCTTATTTTATTTCATTAAATGCAATTATAAATGGTGGATTATTAATTAGAACTTTCAAAGATAAAGAGGGAAACATTCAAACAAAATGCATTGACGATGGTGATAGGAAATTTATAGAAAGTGTGATAACTAATTTGAATAATCCACACATATTAGGTTTAGAGGCTAAAGAATTATTTTTTTTAGAAGATAATGTAATAATAACAGAAGGACAAGAAGATGTTGTGATTATACCAAAAATATGCAAAGAGTTAGGAGTTGAATTAAAACCATCGCTATTTGGATGGGGAGCAGGTGGGGCTTCTAATATTAAAAAAGTTTTGAAACTTTTATCAAATTTAGGTTATGAAAAAGTAACAGCAATTTTTGACGGAGATAAGAGCAATGATTATGAAGAATGTCTCAATATTTATCCGAATTATGACATAGAGATATTACCAAAAGACGATATTAGGGATAAAAAGCAGATAAATATAAAAGAAAAAGAAGGGATTACTGACGACCATGGTAATATAAAAGAAGAAAATAAAATAGTATTTAAGGAATTATTAGACAAAATAAATAATTATCATAATAAAAAATAATTTAAACTTATTTACAGCATCTATATATTTTTATTTAAGGTCGCAATTTGCAACCTTAAACTTCACTTTCTATCTTTAAATCTTAGAAATTTTTATAAAAATACTTGAAATTTTCTTTAATTATCTGTATAATTTATTTGACAAAAGAATTTATTTTATGTATAATTATATTTAATAAATCATATAATAATAGTAGAGCAATAGCTTTTTAATTTAATAAGTCCTTTATGTGCGAAAGTCAGCTTCATGCTGTGAGTATTTTTTAATACCTAGCCGTAAAGGGCTTATCTTTTTTATATCAAATGGATTTTTCTTACTATAAAAATTTTTCCAACCTTTTTTATAATCATACAAATCTACAATTAATCCAAATTTTTCTTTCAAAAATCTATAGTATCTCATATCATTTTGTAAAAAAGCTCTTTGTACTGCCCAATTACAATAATCCACAATCTGTAAACATACTTCTCCAGATGGAGTTTGTGGTAATATTTTCTGTGTAGAATCAATTGTAGTATTTAATTTATTTTCGGTATAATTCAAAGCTTTTTGTATTGCTTGTTCTAGTGGAGCTTGTCTTTTTTTACTTCCTCTAGTTGCTATATAAATATAGTTGTTATTAGATAAATGTAATATATTTTTAAATAAATTTGTTATCAAAGAATCATATAGTTCTTGTGTATTACCATTAAATTTTTTAAAAACATGCTCTGTTTTTCTTGCGACAACAATATTACATGAAAAAGGTAAATCTTTTAATAAAGTAAAGACTTTATATCTAACCTCAGGACAATCATCTTTTGCATGAAATGATATCCTTGTTTTACTCATAGAAGGTATGTCTTTTAAATATTCATCATTTAATATTTCATATTTTAATTCATTAAGTTTTTTTCTTAAAAATTCTGGTTCAGTTGTTCTTATAAATCCCATAAGTAATATTTTTGACGCTCCATTTTCATGCCCAACAATCCATTCACCTTTTCTATTATAAAAAGTTGTATCTCCGGATTCATCTACAAAAAAGTAATTATTATTATATATATTTTCTTTCATATAACTCATCCTTTCAAATTTATCAGAAAATGTCTGATAAATTCAATTATAACATAGAGGAGAAAATATTTCATTATTTTTTACATATTTTGTAAAAAAATTGAACTTTAATACTCCCACAAATGTCTAAAACTACGTATTTTAGGTAATTTTAAAATTTAGTGGGAGTAATTTTTGGAGCGATTACGGAGCAGGTATGCGAAAAAATACAACTACAAAGTAAAGCTCTTTTTATATAATTCGATTTATTTGATTTTAATTTAACATAAGTTTTATATTTTTTCAATAGAAAATATAAAATTATTGCATAAACAAAATGTACCACCCTGTTAGGATGATACATTTTGTGTGTTGACAAGTATCACGGGAGTGGTCTTTTCAAAGACTTTTCAATGTGTTTCTGTCGGTCTTTTTCACAACCAGTAACATAACGCGTACCATCACAATACTGGATTTTTCTCCTTTCAGGATAATACCTTACAGGACAATCCTTCTTTTTGCAGACGGCACATTTTAAGTTACTTCCTAAAACCCGTAAAAATGTGAATTTTGCCATGTCATTTTCCTCCTTAACAAATTTGTTTTCGAGTTATATTGCTATCCATAAGTATATCAATAGTATAAATACCATAGGTATACCCATACCGATTGCCAAAGGTAATGCTATTGTCCTTACTGCTCCAGAAACTTTTTTACCTTCTTGCAATTCTGTTTTACCTTTTTGTATATCTGTTTCTATAGCTTCTGAAATTGTCACATTAGACATCTGCATAAATTTATACAGATTATAAAAAACAGTGGTTACAAAAAAAGTCATCGAAATTGCCATAGAATACAATGTAATTAACGAAAGTGGAATACTTAATATAACTAATATACCACTTATTAACAGTACCTTTTCCCGTAGCAGTAGTTTTTTCCATTTTTCCTTTAACATTTTAAGCCCTCCTTAAAATAATTATTTTATAATAAATGTCTATATATCAACCTGTAAAACAGGATCACAAAGGAAATTGACATAAGCATTTTATCATTTTTTATTGATTTTTTCAAGTTTTTTCAACATTTTTCTTAAATACCTTGAATTAAAAATGCGTTAGATAGCCTTTATACAATTAAACAAATACAAAGCTACTTTATTTTGTTCTGTTGTTTCCATTTCCATTAGTTTTGCCATTGCAAACATTACAAGTTTGTATTTTGCAAAGTTTATTAAAGTAGTTCTATATTCTTCATCAATATCTTTTAACATTTTATCAAATTTTTCGTAATTTTCTTTAGTATTGTATATAAGACCTGACCATTTGCTTTGGCTCATACATATTGCTAGCCTTAATTTATCTTTTATATCCATATCATTTATCATATTTATTAAATATTCAACTTTTTCATTTTCCATATTCTAATTACCTCCATATTAAAATTTTTTATCATATTTCTTTCTATTATTTTTATCCTTATTAAATTCATCTTTTGGCTTTACTTTTCTAGCTATGTTATTTGCAATTTCATTTTCATCATCAGAGAATATTCCATTTTTATATAAGTCATCACTAACAATTTTATAGTTATTATCTTTATCATAACAAATCCTTTTGTGAAAATGCCCCATAATACTATGCCAAAATTCTTTAAATTTGTGTAATTGAGCCTTTATACTTTCTTTTTCCTCTTTTAATTTATTAATAATTTTATCTTTAACAGATAATTCACCTCTTAAATTATAAATTTCTTTATCTTTTTCTTCTATTTGATATTTAAGTGAACGATTCTCTTTTTCTATTTCAAAAGCACTATGTTCAAAATCTCTAATAGCTATATTTAAGTCATTAACGCTTCTAACTGTTTTAGTGGTATCTTTTACATCTTTGGTAAAATTTTTGATTTTTTGGACATCCTCGTTTGAAATAACCATATTATTTTTATTAAACTTAGCAGGTTTTAAATTATCTAATATTTGATTTATATCTTTTGTTGTATTATCAAGTTTGTTAGTCTGTTTATTAGCTTTATCCAGTTTTTTCTCTTTTTCAGCAAGTTGTTTTTTTATATTTGAATAATTACTCATATCTTTAACATTTATATCTTGATTTCTGCCTTTTTGTTTTTCTTTTAATTTAATATCCATACCATAAAATTTATTAAAAGACTTTATACAAGCATTTCTCATTTTATCTTGAATTTTAGTTAATGATTCTTTTGTAAATAGTTGTGATTTTCCAACTTGTTTTTTCATTCCTCTAGTGCAATTTTCTATTATAGGTACACCTACAATGTGCATATGGGGAGATGTTTCATCAAAATGAATAGTAGCATTTGCTATTTTAAAAGTTGGTAAAATTTTAACTAAATCATTTACTTGCTCATTATACACATCAATCATTTTTAGTCTGTATTGTTTGTCTTTATCTTTCCAAAACTCCATATCTCCAAGTTCAACTATAATTTCACAAGCAAGGTCATTTTGAGATTCATTTATTTTCATAAAATAGTTTTCTATTTTTCTATCATTTCTAGTCTGCTTATTGTTGTATTCTATACGAGCTTCTTCAAATTCTTCTAAGTATAAATCTTTTACATCATTTACAATATCATTTGTACCACGAATTACTCTAATTAAATCTTTTTCATTATCATAATCTCTTAAATTATGCTTATTTACTTTAGATAAAACATTTGAGTTTTGAATAGCATTATTTGAAAGAGAAGTAGTGCCAGATACATTTCCTTTAGCAACTTTTTTTGCTGATTTACTTTTGTTTTTATCACTTCCTAAATGAAATGAATAAGCTAATTGCTGTTCCATAAAAGCACCTCCTTTGAAATTTCTTCGTAGCATAGGACTTTGGCTCTGCCATAAGTCCTAAACCCCTATGAGTTATGACATACTATCATAACTCGGGGGCTCTGCGAGGCATAAATTAACTATCGCCACTTTCATTTTTACTAAAGTAAAAACAAAACGTGCCACGTTAATTTAATTGTTGCAGAGAAAAGATAAGTAGTATTCATGCAACAATTATTTATGCTTTTTCTTCGAAGTAATATGGGTAACAACACCCAAGCGTAATTTTCCTTCTGGTTTTGCCAAGAAGTTTTTAAATTGTTTTATTGCAACAAATCTTATAATCTTTTGATTTTTTTTAATCTTAAATTCTACAGCTCTGTTTCTAATCTTTGCGACTTCTGTTTTAGTATCATAATTTTCGTCAATCTTATCATCGTGGAAGTAATATTCTCCTAAATCCATATAGTTTATATCTAATTCTTTTTTCAATGTTCCAATATAATCATCTAATTGTTCTTTATTCATATTTACACTAACTTTGGCATCTTCAAGTTTTCCATCTCGTTCTATCATAGTTGGAACATCAACAATTCCTTTATCATATAGCTTGTCTATCTGTTCAATAAAGCTACTTCTAAAATTTACTTTTTCTATTTCAAAACTACCATCTTTATTTTTCTTTAAAGTAGCAGTATCAATAAATTTTGAAATAAAAGATTGCTTTTCATCTTTACTTTTCATAGTCCAAAGTTTTAATAAAACGTCTTTATACATTTCGTGTTCAGTTAGTTTTTCTCTTTCAATATCTCTTTCAGCCATTAGATGTTGTGGATTATAATTTTCTTTATCAAAATCTAATGCATCAATTCTTTTATTTTCTAGTGTAGAAAGCTTTTCTTCAATTAGTTTATAATCTTCAGAGAAATCTTCCATCTCTAAAATACCATTCATATAAGCTTTTTTTAGTCTGTCTTTCTGTTGCAAAAGTTTCTTTATTTCTTCATCAATTTTCTTACTTTCATCATCTTTCTTTTCAGCAAGTATAGGGTAGAAATATTTTTTTACATGATAATCGTATTCTACTAAATCTAAAATATAATCAATTAAGCAGTTTTCTATTTCATCTTCGTTATAATACAATTTACAAGTATCACAGTAATAATACATATATTTAGATTTCTTTCCACCAGTTCCTTTACAAGTCATTATTTGACCACAAGTAGGGCATACAAGTTTTTGAAAGAATATATAAACTCTATTTCTACAATAGGCTCTTTGATTTGTTTCTTTTTGATTTTGAACTTCTTCCCACATAGCTCTTGTTATAATAGGTGGTACAACATCCATATAGATTTCAGTTTCTTTGTCATTATCATTTTTATATCTTTCATAATCTCCCATATATATTTTGTTATTTATAATTCTATTAACAGAAGAGTCAATCCATTTTTTAACTTGTGGATATAAAACTTTTTCTTGATTTAGAATATTGGCAATAGTTTGATAGCTTTTACCTTCTAAATACAATTCAAATATTCTTAAAACAATATATTTAGTTGCATTATCTATTTTTAAAGTTTTATCTTGAGCTCTATAATAACCAAGAGGGCATTTACCAGGTATATGACCAGCTTTAATTGCACCATTTAAACCAAATTTTGTTCTTTCACTAACTATTTCAATTTCTAGTTGAGAAAGTACAGTTAACATTCTAACAAAGAAACGACCATTTGCAGTAGAAGTATTTATATCATCTCTATCACAAATTAAATAGCAATGGTATTTCTCAAGAGTACTAATTAAAACTTCTAAATCACGAACTGAACGAGTAACTCTATCTAATTTATAAGCTACAATATAGTTAATGAATCCATTTTTCATATCTTCAATCATTTGCTGGAATTGAGGTCTATTTTTCATATCTTTTGCAGATATTCCTGCATCTTTATAAACTTTAAATACTTCAAATCCTTTATATTTGCATAATTGTCTTAATTTTTCTTCTTGTTCTCCTAAACTAAATCCTTCTCGTGCTTGATCTTCGGTACTTACTCTAATATAAATACCTGCAATTTTCTTTTCTTCTGATGATTGACTCCATAACTCTGACATTTGAAACCTCCTTAAAAACATAAAAGTGCTAGAAAGCTTATAGCTAACTAACACTTAAAATTTATCTTATTATTTACTTGTATTACTTGCTGATAAAAAGAAAACTTCTAGTATTAGTTGCCACTGATAAAATCTCTTAATTTTGAGAGTGGTATTTTATTTGCTAAATTACCTATATAGAAATACTCATGTTCATTAAAGAATAAATATAGCTTTTCTTTAATAACTACACTATGTGGTTCTACATAAGCAATGTTAGTTTTTTCAACCATTCTCAAATTACCATTCTTTATCTTTGGTTCACAATTACTAAAAGTGCAAGCCCATTCAATTTTAGAAAGTAATTCTTTTTCTACTGCTAATTTTCTTTTAACTATGCGTATCATATCACAAAAACCTCCTTTTTTCAATGATTTGAGGCTATTTTTATATACTTTTGGTAAAAAAAGTAAAAAAATAAGCCGATTAAATCGACTTATATAAATGTGATTGATACTCACTTTATATTTTCTTCAAACTTACTTATATCAATATTTTTAAGTAGTTCGACGAAAATGCATTTTGGAGCCACCAGCGAGAATCGAACTCGCGACCTACAGGTTACGAATCTGTTGCTCTACCAACTGAGCTATAGTGGC
>CALVHJ010000060.1 GCA_944327425.1 uncultured Bacilli bacterium | reverse complement strand
TAAAGATTATATCTGGTAGACACCAGTCCTAATGCTCGAGACTATATTATGAGGGATAACCATTTAAAAATCAAGAATAAGCGTTCGAAAAATTTTGCAGTAATTCTGACTTAAAAATAATTGTAAAAAAAAACAAGGTATGATAAAATTAAGTTGTAGAGCATTAGGACATAATGCCTACTCTTTTTTGGAATAGACATTAACCGTCATGTTGTTACATACAATGTTGATGGTTGATGTCTTTTTTGGTTTAAACCAAGATATAAGTATTTGGAGAACTTTCCTCATACTAACCACACTAACCCTTTCTACCGATTACAACCAAAACCCTAGGAGTAAAGGAGGTAACAATAGTAAAGATTATATCTGGTAGACACCAGTCCTAATGCTCGAGACTATATTATGAGGGATAACCATTTAAAAATCAAGAAAAAGCGTTTGACAAATTCCGACACTAAATTTGACACAGAAAAAACCAAGTCGCTTCAAGTACTTGGGATTATCTATTTTACCTAGAAGGGTTATTTATTTTTTCTTTATTATTATTTCAAAATTATTTTTATTTGCTAGTTCTAGTAAATCTTTAAATAAATAATTTGTTCTTCCAAGTTCGTTTGATTGACACCAATCTTTAGATTTATTAATGGTTTTAGCAAAATCTTTTTGAGTTAAGTCTGTAGCTTGTCTCATAAATTTAAATATGTCTTTAGGATCATAATCATTTGCTTTTATTTCCATAAGCTACACCTCTCAATGCATTATATCAAAATTATTTTTTATTATTTGTAAACGCGTATTGACAATACGTTTTAAATTTGCTATATTTTATTTATACTAGCGTATTGATAATACATTATATAGTATATCTGTTTTTGGTTGGATAAATACATGAAGTAGAGCTTATGGTAGGAGTTGAAATTATGAATTTTGAAGTATTAAAGCAAAATAATTTGAAAAGAAATATTATTATTGGTGGTTGTGTAGTATTAGTAATTAGTGCGGTAATACTTAATTTTAGTAGTGCTAGATATAGAAGTACTGCTAGTGTACCAATAGTAAATAGTGAAGTTAATTATGTAAGACCAGATTTAAATGTAGTAGCAATAGTAGTAGATGGCGAAAGTACTAATACAATGCCAGAAGGTAATTATAAATTACTTGATACTAGTTATTGTACAGCAAATGGCGAAGACGCTAATGTAACACTTTCTTGGGATCAAACAGCTCAAGCATTATCGGTAACACCATTTACAACTAGAGGAACAAAGTGTTATTTGTATTTTGAAACTGCAACAACTAAAACAGTAAATACAGCGTTAGGAAATATTGAAGTTAACTTAGATACACCAGATTTTAATAAAATGGCTCAAGCTGATTGTGGTACTATAACAATGTGCGAAGAAACAAATGGAATTTATGAAAATGTAGATGATGATGGTACAACCTATTATTTTAGAGGTGATGTAGACAATAATTGGGCATATTTTGCTGGGTTTTACTGGCAGATAATTCGAATCAACGGGGATGGAAGTATAAGACTAATTTATAATGGTTCGACAACAGATAGAACTAGTGATGATACTGTGATAAATTCAGAACAAGTATTTAATGCGAGTTATGTACGTAGTGAATATGTCGGATATATGTATACAGAAAATCAACAACATGGAAATACAACAAGTAGTTCAATAAAAGGAACGATCGATACGTGGTATAGTACCAATTTAGCCAGTTATGCAAATTATATTAGTACAGAAACTGGATTTTGTGGAGATAGAGAGGTGGCTAGTGGATATACATGGTCATCAAGTGGTAGCACAATATATTATGCAGCACATGAAAGATTGGATAGTGATTCTAAAACACCAACATTAAAGTGTAGTAATAAATTAGATTTATATACACTATCATCAAGTAGTAAAGGAAATAAATCTTTAACCTATCCAATAGGACTAATTACAGCAGACGAAGCTGTCATGGCAGGTAGTGGCAGTGATGGACCTATAGGAAATGGTGGATATTATTTGTATAATGGAGTAAATAGGGATTATTGGACTATGACACCATACTCTTACCAATCTGGATATGCAAATGTATATCTTATACATAACTCATATGGAGGTTTTGTTCTTGGATATGTACATGTTGGTGTTAGACCTGTCATCAATCTAAAAGCTGATACTACATTTACTGGAACAGGAACAAGTACAGATCCTTACACGGTTGTTTATAATTAGGCATGAAAAAAAGCATCAATTGGTGCTTTTTTCGTTGGAATTATTTCCCGGGAAATAATCTTCTTTGATTAGTTCTAGGACTGGTACAAAAGTATATAAGAAATGTTTATCATTTGGTTTTAGCATGAGAGTTATTTTTATTCGATGGTTTTGGTAGGCAAACTTTAAGTTAGGATTAATATTATAACTTTCTAAGAAAAGTTTATCAGCTTTAATATTACTTGATAATTCTTCTGGAAGTTCTATTTCTACAAACCTTTCTGTTTGAGTTACTTTTGTTATATTTAATGATCTTGCTAATTTTTCAAACCATTCTTCATACATGTAGATAATCATTGTTTCATCTACTTTACCAAATCGATCTTCTAATTCTTCTTTTACTTTTTTTAGACTTTCCATAGAATCTACTTCATTAATCATTTGATGAATTTCAATTTTTATCTCATCATCAGTTGTATATTCATCAGAAATGTGAGTACTTACATCTACTAATGCTTGTTTTTCATCTTCAGAAGGAATTTCTTCACCTTTTAATCTTTTCATTTCTTCTTCAATCATTTGCATATATAAATTAATTCCTACAGAATCAACAAAGCCTGCTTGTTCACTTCCTAGTATGTCACCGGCTCCTCTAATAGCTAAATCTCGCATGGCTATACGATAGCCACTTCCTAGTTCCGTAAATTCTTTGATGGCATCTAGTCTTTTAATAGCAATGTCATTTAACATTTTACTCTTATCATAAAGAAGATAAGCATAGGCAATTTTATTAGAACGACCTACTCTTCCTCTAATTTGGTATAGTTGAGAAAGTCCAAATCGATCGGCATTATAAATAATTAAAGTGTTCGTATTAGGTATATCAATTCCGGTTTCAATAATAGTTGTACATACTAAAATATCATATTTAAAGTCAATAAAGTCTTGCATAACGTCTTCTAGTTCGATTTTATTCATTCTTCCATGAGCACTAATTATTCTTGCTTCGGGAACTAATGATTTTATGTGAGAAACGATACTATCTAGTTTATCTATGTTATTATAGAGTATAAATATTTGACCTTTACGAGCTAATTCTTTGTAAATAGCATCCTTTATGATTAAATCATTTTCTTCTAAGACATAAGTTTGAATTGGGTACCTATTTACTGGTGGGGTGTCGATGATCGATAAATCTCTTAGGCCGGACATAGCCATTTTCATGGTTCTAGGAATTGGTGTGGCAGATAAAGTTAAAACATTGACATCAGTTTTAAATTTTTTAATCTTTTCTTTATGGGTTACACCAAAACGTTGTTCTTCATCGACAACTAGTAACCCTAATTTTTTAACTTTAATATCATCACTTAAAAGCCGATGGGTTCCAAAGACAATATCAATGGTACCACTAGCTAGTCCTTCTATTATTCTTTTGGTTTCTTTTGGGGTTGTAAATCGATTTAATAAGGCTATTTCTAGGGGATAATCTTTAAACCGTTCTAGAGCATTGTTATATTGTTGTTTAGAGAGAATCGTGGTTGGACACAAGTATAGCACTTGATGGTTATTTAAAACAGTTTTAAACATGGCTCGGAATGCTACTTCGGTCTTACCGAAACCAACATCACCACATAATAATCTATCCATTGGAACTTGATCTTTTAAATCATGATCTATTTCTTTAATTGCTTTATCTTGATCTTTAGTTGGAATATATTCGAAAGAACTGGCAAAATCAGTTTCCATATCATAAGTTTTATATGTATCCCCTTTTAAGGCTTTTCTTTCAGCATAAAGTTTTAATAACTCCTCGGAAATATCTTTAATTTTCTTTTCGACTGCTCGTTTAGTTTTAGCCCAACTTGTTGAATTTAGTTTGTTTATTTTCGGTTTAAATCCATCTTTACTTGTATATTTTAGAATGGTATTCATTTTTTCCACAGGAACATATACTTTATCATTATCAGCATAAAGAATTTCGATGTAGTCTTTGGCTAGGCCTCTTTTGGTTAATGTTTTAATCCCATTATAAATACCTATACCGTGAGCCATATGAACAACATAATCTCCTTTGTTTAGAGAGTTTAAGTCTTTGATTTTGCTACCAATTTTGTAGGAATTACGATATTTTACTCTTTCAATACTCACTTTTTCTATATCGTTTTCACTTATTACGACTGTTTTATCCACAATAAAACCTTGAGAAAGGTAAGCATTCTCAATGGTAATTGGGACAGTGATTAGCTCCTTGATTATTTTAATTTGGGATTCTTTACTTAAATAAAATATGATCTTATATCCACCACGATGCCATATTTCGGTTTGTTCTTTTAATTTATCAAAGTTTGAATGAAAGTTTGGTATTTCTTTAGTTGTTAAATTTAAAGTGTTGGCTCCTTTCGAGTAATTATCAATAAAGTTAATATAAATATTTTCTTTAGGATTAATTTTATCTAGAGCAAACATAAATCTAGTATCTTTAGGTAGATCTTTAGCTACTCTATATTCAAACATTTCTTCTTCTAGTTTTTCATAGTTTGCTTTTATTCTTGTCTCATCAATCGTGATAACTAAAGAGTCCTTAGCATAGTCTAATAAACTAGATTTTTTTTCGGTTTTAATTTCGCCATTAGTTACTAATTTTATTTCATTTATTTCTTTGATAGACATTTGCGTAGATTCATCAAAGTAACGGATAGATTCTATTGTATTACCAAAAAACTCGATTCGAATAGGATGATTCTCTAGAGTTACAAAAATATCTAAGACAAAACCTCTTACGGCATATTCACCGGTTGTTGTTACAATGGTATCTCTTTTATAATCTAATTTATCTAATATTTCTATAAGTTTTTCTCTGTTAATTTCATCTCCCTTTTTTAGGACAATATTCATTTTCTCTTGAACGGTTTGATCGGTCAAAAATTTTAAATAACCCATTAAATTCGTTACAATGATGCCTTTTTTGTTTTTAATTGCTTCTAATGTGTCTATTCTAGTCGTTTTAAGTTCAGGAGAAATTGCTAAAGCCTCACTTGTTATAAAGTCATCCATAGGAAAAAGATAAGTATTTTTTTCATAGTTACTAATGCCTGAGAAAAACGTATTTGCTTCATACAAAGTACTTAGGAGGACAATGATGTTTTTCTTTTTTTCTTTAAAAGCTGCAGCCACGTAAAGATAGGCTAACTCATGTGTTAACCCAGTTATTGTTAAATTATTATCATATTTAAAATATTTGTCTAAAAAGTCCATATTCTAACTCTTTCTATTGTATTTATTCATTGTTTTATCAATTCCGTCGGTAATAAAAGAAGTTATAATTTCATTAAAAGTAGGGGATAGTTTTTCAAATGTTTCTAATTGTTCTTTCGTGAATTTGCCTAGTACATAATCTTTGGTATCCATTTCTTTATTATTGGATATTCCCACTTTTAGTCGAGCAAAGCTGTTGCTTCCTAGTCTTTCAATTATTGATTTAATGCCATTATGACCTCCAGCACTACTGTTTATTTTTAACTTGTAAGTACCAAATGCTAAGTCTAAGTCATCTTGAATTACTAGGATATCCTCTAAATTTATTTTATAAAAATTCACAAATTCTATTAAAGCATTTCCTGATAAATTCATATAAGTCTCTGGTTTTACTAACAATACTTTTTCATTATTTACCATTGTTTCTGCATATAAGGCATTCCACTTTGATTTCCAGTTATTAATATTTGCAAAATGATCTAATACCATGAAGCCGATATTATGACGAGTATTTTCATAAGATTTACCAGGATTTCCTAGACCTACTATTAATTTCATGTTTGTCCCTCCTTAAATATATTTTGATATGTTTTGGTGTTTTTATCAATTACAACTGATTTTATCTTAACACCAAGCTGAGCGTTTTTCTTCATTTTTATCAATACCATTATAGCATTATTTTCTAGTTTCGAGTAAACAAAGATCATTTCTTTGACATGTAGTTTTAAATTTCTTGCTAGATCCATTATTTCTTCTAAACGTTCGGGACGATGAACTAAATAAAAAGTTCCGTTTTCTTTTAATAAAAAACTCACAATATCAAATATTTCTTTTAAAGTTATCGTTAGTTCATGTCTAGCAATGGCTTTTTCGGAATTTTCGTTAATTAGAGAAGATGAACTCACTTTGAAGAATGGGGGATTACAAGTTATAATATCAAAATTATTTCCCGGGAAATAATTTTTTAAGTCCTTGGCATTTATGTTTAGCATTTTAATGTTGGTTAAATTATTTTCTTTGATGCTTTTAATGGCTAAATCATAAATCTTCTTTTGGATTTCTACCCCGGTTATTTCTATATCATAATTTTTACCAATGATTAAAGGTAGTGGGGCATTCCCACTACATATATCTAATAATTTTCGATCACTTTTTTTGATATCCACAAATTCAGCGAGTAATAAAGAATCCAGAGAAAACTTAAAAAGTTTACTATCTTGATATATTTTTAGACCATAATCATATAAATCATTTTTCACTTCCATCTTTATCACCGGCATTTATTTCTACTTTTTCATTATTTACTAAAACTTTATACGTACGATTTAGGATATCAACATTTATTACTTCTCCTTCACCTTTTTCGGTTTTTACGGTTTCGCCTATACTAGGTAGTCCTTCACTACATTTTAGATATTCTTCATCTTCATAAGTTAAGCAACATAATAGTCTTCCACATAAACCATTTATTTTTGAGGGATTCAAAGCTAGACCTTGATTTTTGGCCATATTCATTGATACAGAATCAATGTGATTTAAAAAGTTAGCACAACAAATTTTTTCACCACAAATTCCCATTCCACCTACTTCCCTAGCTTTATCTCTGGCTCCTATTTGACGAAGTTCAATACGAGTTCGGTAAATAGCAGCTAGGCGTTTGGCTAGTTCTCTAAAATCAATGCGTTCATCTGCTAGAAAGTTAAAAATTAATTGTTTGCGATCAAAAGTAAAGCTAGCATTAATCATCTTCATGTCTAGGCCTAGTTCTTTTACCAATAATCGGCATTGTTTTAAGGCTTGGTCAGCATCTTTTAAGTTTTTTAAATATTCTTCATAATCTTTTTTGGTGGAAATTCTAATAATATCTTTTAATTCATCGATATTTTTAGTATTTTCATTACCTATATAGCTTACTACTTTACCAAATTGCAAACCTTTTTCAGTTTCGGTTATTACTGTTACATTAATTGGACAACGAATTTTACTTTTAAAATTATAGATTTTTCCGTTATCTTTAAAATTTACTCCGTATATATAATATCTATCCATAATTTGACCTCATTTCTATAACAAATTTATCTAATAATAATTCTATATTAACATTATAACGCAAATCTTGTAAAAATTTAGATATAATATTTAATTTTTGGATAATTTTTTGGTTATTAACATTCATTTGATAATTACTCAACAGTTCAATATTATAATTTTTGTTTAAACCTTTAAGAAAATAATTATAATATATTTCAAAAATAATTTTAAACATTGTTTCTATTTCTTTTCTTTCGGATAGTTTACTTAAGATAAGTTCTTTATTGCTAAATAATTCATTGTTATCTATTTTGGTTAAATATTCTTTAATAATAATTAAATAATTAGTTAATTCTTCCTCTGTTATATTTAATTTATCTAATAAATTATCACTTTCATACATTATTACTAAAGATTGGCAACGACTTTTTATAGTGGGAATAATCACATCTTTATTATCAGTAATAAAAAAGCCTATTATCCCATCCGTTGGTTCTTCAACAAATTTAAGCATTGCATTAGCACTACTTCCATTTAATTTTTCGGCATTTTTAATAATATAAGTGTTATATTTACTATATATAGGTTTAGTTTCAAAAGAAATTTTTAAGGATTCTATTTGCGTTTTTTTGATGCTTGTCCCATCAGGTTCGATTATAATTAGACTTGGTAAGTTATTTTTGGTAATTAAATTACAAAGGTTACATTTTCGACAATTATCTTGATAATCTAAAGGACAATTTATAGCTTTAATCAACTCTTTTAAATCATCTATTAGTTTAGGAATATTGTTTGTTTCAAGCAAATAAGCATGAGCTAATCTTCCCTCATGATATTTATGATAAATCTCTAATAAATTATTATTTAAAAACAAACTACCACATCCTTATATTAATAAATATACGGCAACTAATCCCAGTATT
>CALVHJ010000059.1 GCA_944327425.1 uncultured Bacilli bacterium | reverse complement strand
CAATATTATTAATATTTTTATTACCACTTCAGGTAATTTATTATGGTAATGTTTTGGATGGAGAAGGTTTATCTTATAATATAGCGGTAATATATTCCCTTATTAGTTTTTTTGCTTTTTTAGTATTAACATATTATTTGATTTGTAAAAAGAAACCTATTATTAAGCTTATACCATTTTTAATTTTAATTGTTCTTTATATAATTGGTTTTGCTTTAAGAGGTATTTATAGAGAGCTTATATTTGAAGGATTCTTTTTTGCTTATATATTACTTATAATGTATCATACTATTGAAAATCCTGATGTTAAATTGTTAAATGAAGTTATGTTGGCTAAAGAGCAAGCAGAAAAGTCTAATCGAGTTAAATCAGAATTTTTGTCGAGTATGTCTCATGAGATTAGAACACCACTTAATGCTATAGTGGGATTTAGTCAACTTATTGATAGTGCTAAGACATTAGAAGAAGCTAAAGAAAATAGTCGAGAAATAATAGATGCTTCTAATACTCTTTTAAATATGTTATCTAATGTAATTGATATTGCTAGTGTAGAAGCTAATGATATGGATATAAAAGAGGTTAAGTATAATCCTAAAAAAGAAATTACAAGTTTGTGTGAATTATTTAGTACTAAACTTGAAGATAAAGGACTTGATTTGGATACAGATATAGATGTTCCCGAATATTTAGTTGGTGATGTTGATAAAATTAAGAGAATTATTGCTAATTTAATGGATAATGCTATTAAATATACAGACCTTGGTTATATTACTTTAATAGTTAGTTCAGTTGTTAAAAATAAGATGTGTGAACTTGAAATTATAGTAAAAGATACAGGAGTTGGAATAAAACAAGAAGTAATGGATCATTTATTTGAGAATTTTGTTAGATCTGAGGAAAATAAAGATAGTAATAAGTCGGGTATGGGATTAGGTCTTTCTATTACGAAAAAAATAGTAGAAAAACTGGGTGGAACAATTAGCTGTACTTCAAAACTTTCAGAAGGAACAACATTTGTGGTAAAATTAAGACAGAAAGTAAGTGATTAGATGCGAGTTTTAGTTGTTGATGATAGTAAGATTAATATTAAAGTTGCTCAGAAAATGTTGGAGCATGAAGATGTAGAAGTGGATACGGCTTTAAGTGGAAGTGAGTGTTTAGAAAAAATTAGAAATAATAATTATGATATTATTTTTATGGATATAATGATGCCGGAAATGGATGGGGTAGAAACATTTAGGCGTTTAAAAGAAATTCCTGAGTTTAAAAGTGGAGTTGTTGCTTTAACTGCGGATGCAAAAACGGGAGCAAGAGAAAAGTATCTTGATTTAGGGTTTGATGGTTATATTGCTAAACCAATTAATTTAGAAGAATTAAGGCTGATTTTAAATAAGTATAAATAAGAGGGATTATATGAAATTTTTAGGATCAAAAGTATTAGAATCTGAACACTTAGTTTTAAGACCAACAATACAAAGTGATTTAAAAGTAATATGGCTGATTTTACGAGATAAAGAAGTAGCTAAATATTATTTAGTAGGTAAGATTCATGATAAATGGGAAGATGAATTGCCTTGGCAATATAAAAAATTGCAACATGCTAAGGATGCGGATGTTTTTCAGTGGTCTATTGTTTTAAAAAGTGAAAATAAATGTATAGGGCAAATTAGTTCTCAAAAAAGTTTAAATAATTCTCTTTCTGTTCGTGATGTGGGTTGGATAATAGATAAAGATTATCAGCATCAAGGGATAGGATTTGAAGCAGCTAAGTTAATGCTAGATTATATGTTTTTAGAGGTAGGCATTGATAAGATAGAAACTTGTGCGGCGATTATAAATTCGGCCTCATGGCGTCTTATGGAGAAATTGGGATTTAAAAGAATTCCAAAATTAAAAAAAATAAAATATACTTATTTGGAAGATGAAGTAGAATGTTTTTGTTATGAATTGTTAAGAGATGAATATTTAAAGTTTTGGAAATATTAGAAAATACTTGACAAAATGTTTTTAGATGTATTAGAATAACAATTAAGTTTTAAGGAGTGGGTGTTATGACTTTTATGGTAGCTAAATTAAAACGAGATTGTTGTTTAGATAATAATACCATAAAGGCTTTCTGCTCTTTAAATGTTGTTGTGATGTAAAATACAAGTGTCTTGCCGGTTTGGCTTCACTTGTTTTTTTATATTAAAGGAGGAGAGTTATGAGGAATGTTAGCATTGAGGCATTAATGCAATTGGTAGGAGAGTATAATTTAGAAGAATGCGAAAGAGTAAGAAAAGCATATGAATATGCAAAAGTTTTGCATGAGAATCAATTTAGGCAAAGTGGAGAGCCATATATAAATCATCCTCTTAATGTTGCCTATATTTTAGCGGAAATGCATGCTGATGGGGATACTCTTTGTGCAAGTTTGCTTCATGATACGCTAGAGGATACAAGTGTTACTAAAGAGGATATAGCTCATGTATTTAATAAGAATGTAGCTAATTTGGTTGATGGTGTTACGAAAATTAGCAAACTTAATTTTTCTTCTAAACAAGCTCAAAATTTAGCTAATACAAGAAAAATTATTACAAGTATTACAGAAGATGTCAGAATCATAATAATTAAATTAGCTGATCGTCTTCACAATATGCGAACACTGCAATTTAAAACACCGTTTAAACAGCGGGAAAATGCTTTAGAAACAATGGAAATATTTGTTCCTCTAGCTTACTATATTGGAGCTTATCGCATTAAATCAGAATTAGAAGATTTATCTTTTAGGTATTTGAAACCTGATTTGTATCATAGTCTTGATGAGAAAAAAAGAAAGTTAGAGATGGAAAATAGCGATACTTTAAAAGAAATGCTTTTTAAAATACAAACGATGTTAAATGATAGAGATATCCCTAATGAGATTAAGATTAGAACTAAAAATATCTATGGAATTTATAAAAGATTAAGTGATGGTCATAAGTTAGCCGATATACACGATTTACTTGCTTTAAAAATTATAGTTGATGAAATTGAAAATTGTTATTTGACTTTGGGTTTAGTTCATAGTAAATATTATCCGGTGAATGATAAGTTTAAAGATTATATAAGTAATCCTAAAACAAATATGTATAGATCACTTCATACAACAGTTTTTGGCCCTAATGATAGGCTTGTTCAAACGCAAATTAGAACTTTTAATATGGATAGAGTAGCTTCTTTTGGGCTTGCTACTTATTGGGATATCAAAAAAGGAAATGCCAGAGAGGTTATGCAGAAGGATTTGAAAGAAAAATATCAATTTTTTAAATCTTTAGTAGAAATTAATTCAATGTTTGGAGATAATCAAGAATTTGTATTACAAATAAAGAAAGAATTATTTGCTGATAAAATATATGTATATACTTCTAAAGGGGATATTGTGGAATTGCCAAAAGGAGCAACACCAATAGATTTTGCTTATAAGATACATACAGACATAGGTAATACAATGGTCGCAGCAATGGTTAATGAAGAGTATGTAGATGTGGGTTATCCTTTAAAGAACAAGGATAGAGTAAAAATTATTACAGATGATTTATCTTTTGGTCCTAGAGAAGAATGGCTAAGTAAAGTTGTAACAACTAGGGCTAGGAAAAAGATAAGAGAATTTGAGAGGAGGTAGATTTAAATGAGGCAACCACATCAAATTTTGGCTTTTCCTTTTAAGAAGGATGAAAATGGGAATTATTTGTATGGTATTTTTTGCAGAGCGGGTGAACATGAAAGATGGCAAGGAATTGCTGGAGGAGTAGAAGATAATGAAACATTTTTAGAAGCATGTCAAAGAGAAGCTTATGAAGAGGCTGGTATTACTTATAATGCACCGGTTATTCCCTTAAAATCTATTTGTACTATACCAGTTTTATTTGTTACTAAAACATTTTTGTGGGGGAAAGATATTTATCTTATTTATGAACATGCCTTTGGAATAGATGCTACAAATGAAAATATTAAATTATCCCAGGAACATACGAAGATGGAGTGGTTAAGTTATGAAGAAGCAATGAATAAGCTCACATGGGATAGTAATAAAAATGCTTTATGGGAACTCAATTATTTATTGGTTAATGATAAAGAAAGATAAAAATAACATTTCCAATAAAAAAAGAGACTGTTAGGAAATTAATCATTTAATTTCCCGACAGTCCTTTAAATAAATATTAGCAAACACAGTCTACAAAAGTATCAGATAAGCATCTAATAGAACATAGACAGCTGCAGTCCATTGTAAAGAAAGAATTAGTAGCAACGTATGGATTTAGGCTTGTTGTATCTGGGTTATCAGCTAGAACTCTAAAAGTACAGCAGTTTCCTTCAATTTTTTCTACTCTAAATACGCTAGAGCAAGTAGAACTTGTTGTTCCGGCACAAGAGACGGTGGTATCTTTTGTGGTTGGCATACTCCAAGGAACGCCATTACCACAACAAGTATAAAGCATTACTGGTCTAGTATTACATACTAAACAGTTTGGTCCACCTCCGAGTACGGGACGATCACAAGCATCTAAGCAGGTTTCAGGACAGGCATTTTGTTGAAGAACCAAAATAACACTTAATATTTCATTAATGCAGTTTCCAGAATTATTTTCACAATTATTCATATTATTCACCCTTTCATGTATTCTCACTAATAATTTATGTTAAACTTTCTAATTCGTGTATTTTATAGTTCTTTTTTTTTTAAATTGTTTGTGTTATAATCTTTATAGTTGAAGAGGGTGAAGTAGATGCCAGATAATGATAATTTAAATAATCATACTGAAAATGTTAATTCAGTTAATTATAATCCTAATCGACCTACAGTATCTAATTCATCTAATAATCAAAAACAAGAAAATAATACGCCTAATGATCATGCTGATACCAAAAGGGTTGTAGATACAACTTTAAAAGGGGTCTCAGAAGTATATGCTCCAGGAGTCGGTGGAAAACTATATGATGTAGCTAAAAAAGTTCCTGGTATTGGTGGTGCCATTGATAAAACAACCGATGAAGTAGCAAAGACGGTTGATAAAGTTCCGGGGGTTCAAAACCTTACAAAAGGGTTAAATGATTCAGGAGTTACAGATACGGCGAATAAAGCAGTTGATTTAGCTTCAGCTAAAGATGCTAGTGCTCTGGCAACACCAAAAGAAGCAAAATCTCTTGGTACTGGTATCAAAGGTGCTAGTAGTACAGGTAAGGCAGTATCTCGAAGTGATGATGGTCAAGCTATACCTAGTAGTTCTATACGTAAAAATACGCAATTTCAAAATTTATTTAGTCAAAGTGATGAGGAGCTAGCGGAAAATAATGAAGGTGAAGAAAAAACAAGCGAATCTGTAGATAATACTGGGGATTTTAGTAATGCTAATACAGGGATTATGCCACCTAGTGATTTACCACCTGATAATATTGATGAAGATAATACTGATAATAATAGTCGGGATAATCATAAAGTAGAAGGAGATTTAGTTGGTAGTTTTTTGGCGATAATATGGAATAAATATAAAATACCAATTATTATAGGGCTTGCGGGAGTAATATTTGTCTTTTTGATTTTTTTAATACTTTTTATTAGTGGTAGTGTAAATGAGTTAAATAAGGAGACAACCGGTTATTATGATGGTCTTTGTAATTATAATGAGACTAGAGTTACTTTGCTTGATTGTAGTGATGAGGAGGTTTTAGGAACATTTAGTTTACAAGATTTAGTAGTTAATTTAGCTTATGCTTATACTAAAGATGGTGATTATGATTCGGAAGCTTTAAAAGCTTTAATGATAACTTTAAAAACTAATATTCTTAGTTATGGTAATTATAATAATAGTGATAAGAATGTAGAAGTTAATATTTGTGATTTGTATGATAATGGTGATATAGATATTTTTGATGGAGTAGAAGAACAAATAGATTCTTTAACTTCTTTATATAATGAGATAAGTAACTATTTGTATATTTCTTCTTCATATAATTCAACTATTAGTAATTTATCTTCAAGAAATGTTTTAAGATTTAATAGTGATTTTTTAGAAGAATTTCAAGATTTGGCACTTAATGATAATGATTATGCCGAAATACTTGGTGCAGTTTATAATAGTAGTGGTAGCGATGATGAGGAAATAGTATATCGGGAAACATTGTTTTTGGGAGATTCAAGGACAAGAGGAATGTTAAATGCGGGAGTTATAAATAGTGGTAATACTATTTATGGAGTAGGGTATGGTTATAATTGGTTAGTTGGCAGTGGTAGTTTTGATATAGATAGTACAAATGCTATAGATGGTGGTATTAGTGGTATTAATAATCTTATGAGAGATAGGGCTAGTTATAATATTGTTATTTGGTTAGGTATTAATGATTTAGCAAATGTAAGTAATTACTATCAAGAATATTATGATTTAGCCGTGGGAGATTGGAGCGATCATAACATTTATATTGTTTCAGTTGGACCAGTAAACGGGGAGTTAGCTAGTATTGATAATGCCAATATTGAAGCATTTAATAGCGAAATAGAGAGTTTAATTAATAGTTCCGGATTAGATAATTTAATATATATAGATCTTAATTATACAGAAAATGATATAAGTTCTTATGATAGTTCGGGTATTCATTATGGTAGTAGTGATTATCGAGCAATATATAATATTATAATGGATAATTTAGATAGTTCACTTAGTTCTAGTTATCAATTATATAATTTAACTGATTATTGTACATATTATACGGTTACGGATAATGATGCTTATTGGTGGCCTATTGGAAGTAGGGAAGCTACACAAGGTAATATTTATGGAGGAAATCCTGTGTCTGTTAATATTACATCAGAATTTGGTCCAAGAATACATCCGACTTTGGGAGTACTAAAAGGTCATGGAGCTATAGATATCGGAAGTGTAGGAACTGATACGCCGGTTATTGCAACTAAAAGTGGAACTGTTAATTATGTTTATACTGGATGTATAGTTGGTAATGAGAGCTGTGGGGGAGCTTATGGTAACAATGTTAAAATCGATCATGGTGAAGGAATTGAGTCTTTATATGCCCATTTAAGTCAAGTTTTGGTAAGCGAGGGAGATACAGTAGTTCAAGGACAGATTATCGGTTATACGGGTGCTACAGGGCGAGTAACAGGACCACACTTACATTTTGAAATGCGGGTTAATGGAACAAAAGTTGATCCTTTAGAGTATGTTGATCCAGAAAATCCTCGACCAGTAAGCGGGCAGAATATCAGTTTTATTTTAGCTGGTGATAGTGGGGATTATAAAAATAGTGTTTGTTCATCTTTGCTTAGTAGTGGGTTTTCGGAGAATGCTGTTGCAGGAATAATGGTTAATATGCAAGCGGAAAGCGGTTTTAGTCCAATTAATTTACAAAATACTTATGAGGTATCTTTAGGATATAGTGATGAGGCATATACTTTAGCTGTTGATAATGGAACGTATACTAATTTTGTTAATGATAGTGCTGGTTATGGAATTGTGCAGTGGACATATTATAGTCGTAAACAAAACTTGTATAATTTTGCTAAAACTAGAAATGCTTCTATTGGTGATTTGGGAATGCAGTTAGAATTTTTCTTACAGGAACTTAGGGGGTATACAACTACTTATAAATATGTTACAGGAAACTATAATGCTTATGATGTTGGTTATAATTTTTGTACAGAATATGAAAGACCAGCGAATACAGTTAGTACTTGTACTACAAGAATGAATAATAATATAACAAGTATGTTAGAATATGTTAAAAATGGTTGTAGTAATTAGGAGGATATATGGATAAAGCTAAGAAGAATGTTTTAATAGTTATAGGAATAATTATAGCAGTTATAGCAATTTTGGCTATTGTTATTAGCTCATATATTAATGAAGAAGAAGTGCCAAATGAACCTAATAATCCGAATATAGATGAACCAAATGAATCTTTAAATGATGAGATTAGTAAACTAGAGGATGAAGCGGTATTTTGGGGATTACAAAAAATTATTAATGATTATTATAATACTATTTTGATGGAAGATACTAGTGAATTATTAAGACTATTAGATCCTTTATATATATCTATGAATAGGATAAATGCTAGTAATGTTTATACTTTTGTAGGGACAGAAGAGGGTATTATTAATTATGTTGCTAAAAACATTTATTATAATCCTGATAGTTTGGTTACGTATTATTTTATAAGTGGTTATTTAAGTAGTAATTCTATTATGGGTGATGAATACGAGTTTCAAAGTAATGTTTCTTTTTTAGTTATTGTTGATGATAGTAATAATTATGTCATAAGACCTATAGATACTTCTGATATAGAAAATTATGCTTTAAATTATGATATAGTAGAACGTAGTTTAGAAATAGATAATTCTTTTCAAACGATAAATGTAACGGAAGAAAATAAGCTTGTTACTTATTTAAGTGAATTTATTAATTTTCTTATTGATAACCCAAGAGAAGCGTATAATTTGTTAGATGAAAATACGAAAAATAATTATCAAAGCTATAGCGATTTTGAAAGTAATACTTTTAGTATATATGAATCTTTATCTTCGCGAATATTTAGTTATGCTAAGGAAGAAGATGGTGATGTTATAATTTATAAAATTAAAGATAATAAACAAAATGATATTACTATTTATGAATATGGAATTATGAATTATCAAATAGCTTACTAAAATTGTAAATTAAGAAATTGTTTGTTAGTATTTACAGCCATGACAAAAGATAAGTGATGTTCACTTATTTTTTTAATGCTTGTAATTCTATAAAAGTAT
>CALVHJ010000058.1 GCA_944327425.1 uncultured Bacilli bacterium | reverse complement strand
ATAACTTTGATACTATTATTTATATCGCTTTATTTGGAGCCATATTATTCTATCTTATTTGGGAAGCTGCCCAAAGATATAGCTTATCTTTCCTACCATGGATGATTATTCCTCTAGGTATAATTTATAGTAAGTTAGATGAAAAAACAAGCCCAAATCCCCATTTTAAAATAAAAAAATATGCTAGCTTATCTCTTATGTTAATAACATTTATCTTACTAACAATTTATTTTCCCAAATATACATTAGAACAAAAAGATTATGAAGACATAAGAATATTATCTTATCGTGGATTTTCAGAAATTACCATAAATGATGATATTATAAGCCAAACTTTTACTACCAAAGATAATTTTAATCAAATAAAAGTAAAGTTTAATAATAACAACGAAGAAGAAAAAAGCAAATACATTTTTAGATTATATGATGAAGACCACAATATTTTATTAAAAGAAACTTTATTTAACAGCCAAGATATAAGTAGTAACAGCTATTACAAATTTAAATTTGCTGATATAACCCCAAATAAAAACACCAATTATCGTATTGAAATATCTAAATTAGAAGGAAAAAGCACTTTAAGCATTGCCACTTTTAATGAATCAATTTATTACAAATCTTATAATAAGGGTACTGTTTATATAAATAATGAAGAAGTATCAGATACATTTATTTTTAGAGTTGATTTAGTAAATAAACGTTCCTATATAAGTATTATATCTTATTTAATATTATCTTTATCTATCTTAGGAATTGAATTTATAAGTTTAAAAAAGTATTTTATAAGTAAAGATGAAGGAAATAGCTTGAGAAAATAATTTAACCTTGCTATAATGAAATTAGGTGGTGTATTTGTGAAGAAAATATTATATTTAGTAATACCGTGTTATAATGAAGAAGAAGTATTACCAATAACAAAAAAAGCTTTAAAAGAGAAAATGGAAAGTTTAATTAAAGCCAAAAAAATTAGTAAAGACTCAAAAGTTATGTTTGTAAATGATGGTTCTAAAGATAAAACTTGGGAACTAATAGAAGAATATCATAAAGAAGATCCTTTATTTGTCGGCGTAAAATTATCCCGTAATAAAGGTCACCAAAATGCTTTACTAGCCGGGCTTATGACTGCTAAAAAATATGCTGATATAACGATTAGTATGGATGCTGATCTTCAAGATGACATTAACGTTATTGACAAAATGCTTGAAGAAAATGAATTAGGTGCCGAAATTGTTTACGGTGTCAGAAGTTCTCGAAAAAAAGATAGTTGGTTTAAAAAAACAACTGCTGAAATGTTTTATAAATTAATGAAGATGATGGGAGTTGAAACAGTATTTAATCATGCTGACTGCCGTCTTATGTCTAAAAGAACTTTAGATGAACTAGAAAACTTTGAGGAAGTTAATTTATTCTTACGTGGTTTAATTCCTCTAATTGGTTTTAAAACCTCTATAGCTTATTATGAAAGAAATGAACGAGCAGCCGGAGAGAGTAAATACCCATTAAAGAAAATGCTTTCTTTTGCTTGGGATGGGATCACTTCTTTTAGTGTTAAACCTTTAAAAATGATCACTTCCATAGGATTTATTATGCTATTTATCAGTGTTGTCATGATTATTTATACCATAGTTGTAAA
Organism: uncultured Bacilli bacterium; assembly: GCA_944327425.1. Taxonomy (GTDB): domain Bacteria; phylum Bacillota_I; class Bacilli_A; order RF39; family UBA660; genus Caccenecus. The sequence goes on along the minus strand of CALVHJ010000058.1, from coordinate 7,250 downwards.
AATATTAGGTAACACTGTTGATGGATGGGCCTTCATTATGTTATCAATTTGGTTTATCGGGGGAGTACAGTTAGTATCAATAGGTTTAATTGGCGAATATGTGGGTAAAATATACAGTGAAACTAAACATAGACCAAAGTATATTATTGAAAAAGAGTTGATTTAATGTTTAAAAACAAATTAATAAATAAAAAGACAGTTATTATCATAAGTATTATTTTCGTAAGTATTCTTATAAAATACTGTTTTTTTTCGTTTGAAAGTGGCGATTATAAAAGGTTTCTTCTAAAGTGGTATAATATTTTAAACACTGAAGGTCTAATAAGTATTGTAAATGGCCTAGGAAACTATAACCCACCGTATTTAATATTACTTTACTTATTAACTTTAATCCCTGGCAGTCCCTTAATTAAAATAAAAATATTATCAGTTATTTTTGATATCATTATGGGCTTTCTCGGCTATTTAATAGTTAAAGAATTAACTCATTCTAAAAATTCATATCTATCTTGGTTAGTAATATTACTTTTACCCACCATCATATTAAATAGTAGTATGTGGGCTCAGTGTGATAGCATATATACAACCTTTGTCTTACTATCTCTATATTTATTAATTAAAGAAAAATACAGTTTATCTTTCTTAACATTAGGAGTTGCTTTTAGTTTTAAACTCCAATTTATATTCATTTTACCCATTTATGTAATTCTTTATTTTGCAAACAAAAAGTTTTCTATTTTTAATTTTTTACTAACTCCTTTAGGTAATATTTTAATGTGCTTACCCGTAATATTAATGGGTATGCCTATTGTAAATGCTTTTACTACTTATCTAAAACAAACAACCGATTATTCTGTAGAATTAACCAGAAATTTAGCTAATATATATCAGTTCTTACCAAACGAAAAAATAATAGGTTATATACTACTAATTATAACTGGTCTAATTTTTTTAAGTTTATTAATATATTTTATTAAGAGGAAAAGAAAGATAAGTAACAAAGAAATTATTAGCATTAGTTTATTATGTATTTTAATAGCAGTATATTTCCTACCTTTTATGCATGAAAGATACATGTTTATGGCAGATGTTATTTCGGTAATTTGGTACTTTATTTACCAAAAGAAAATATACCTACCTATTATTGTGAATTTAAGTAGTTTAGCCGGTTACTCTGTTTATTTATTTGGACTAGATAAAATGCCTTTATGGATATTTTCATGTTTAATGCTAATTGCTATAATTAGTTTATTATTAGATATTTTAAACCAAAAGATTAACTCCCAAAGTAAGCATGTTTATTAACATCTATTTTTGCTTTTAGTAAAAAGAAAAATAGTGTATAATACTATTAGAAATGAGTGATTAAATGGATCCTATAATGTTTAGTATTTTTGGCATCGATATTTATTGGTATTCAGTTTTTATCTTAATAGGAATTATCATTGGCATAATTCTTTTAGAAAAAGAAGCCAAAAAATTCAAATATCCCCCAGATTTAATTTTTAATATTTGTTTTTGGGCTATAATTATAGGTATAATTGGTGCTAGACTTTATTATTGCCTTTTCAATTTTTCTTATTACAAAAATAATTTACTAGAAATATTTGCTATATGGAATGGTGGACTTGCTATCCATGGAGGTCTTATCGCTGGCCTTTTAACGGTAATTTTTCTCGCCAAAAAACATCATTTAAATTTTTTAAAACTGCTTGATATGGCTATCCCAAGTCTTATTTTAGCTCAAGCAATAGGTAGATGGGGAAACTTTTTTAATAGTGAAGCTCATGGTATAGCAACTACGTATACGCAGTTAAAAGATTTATTAATCCCTGAATTTATTATTGAAGGCATGGAGTTAGGAGGTATCTATTATTTACCAACCTTTTATTTTGAATCTTTATGGTGTCTTCTTGGGTTTATAATATTACTAATTATTAGAAAGTTGAAATATATTAAAATAGGAGCTACAACTTGTATTTATTTAATATGGTATAGCTTAGGTCGTTTCTTTATTGAAGCATGGCGTACTGATTCTCTCATGTTAGGTGGCTTTAAAGTAGCTCAAATTATTTCTATCACAATGTTTATTACTGGCTTAACTTATTTAATTATTTTAAGTCGTAAAGGCAAATATGAAAACTTATATAATGACATAAACGAAAAAAGAGTAGTTAAAAGGGGAGGTAAGAAAAATGTATGATTTAATTATTATTGGTATGGGTATTTCGGGAGTAAGTGCCGGCATATATGCTCACCGCGCTGGCCTAAAAGTACTTATTTTAGAAGGGAGTACACCGGGTGGCACAATAAATGGAATTAGCAAAATTGAAAATTATCCTGGTATAAGCTCTATTTCTGGTCCCGATTTAGCCTATAATTTATTCGCTGAAATAAACAAATTGGGCATTGAATATAAATTAGAAAGAGTAACAGATGTTATTTTAGAAAAAGTTAAAAAGATAAAAACTACAAATAATGTTTATGAAGCCCAAAATTTACTTATAGCAAGTGGCAGGCGTCCTAAAATGTTAGGTTTAAAAAATGAAGAAAAGTTTTTAGGCCGTGGTATTAGTACTTGTGCATTATGTGATGGAGCCTTATACAAAAATAGTGATGTTGCCGTTATTGGTGGGGGTTCTAGTGCTTTAAGTGAAGCTTTATACTTAGCAAATATTGTAAATAAAGTTTATCTTATCCACCGAAGAGAAGAATTTCGCGGCGAAGACACTTTAGTTAGAGAGCTTAAAGAAAAAAATAATATTGAACTTATTTTAAATAATGAAGTAACAGAATTAAAAATCGAAAATAATGTCTTAAAAGGTATCATTTTAAAAGATGGGAAAGTTATAAATGTTAAAGGCATATTTATCTATATAGGTTTTATTCCTAATACTGACTTTTTAATAAACACTGATATTGCTATGGATAATGGCTACATTTTAGTAGATGAACATCACAAGACCAATATAAAAGGAGTATATGCTAGTGGCGATGTCGTAAAAAAAGATATTTATCAAATTATTAATGCTGCTAGTGAAGGAGCAGAAGCTGTAGTTTATATGACTAGTAAAATTAATTAGCAAAAATAAAATAGAGAATTAAAAATACTCTATCAAAACTTATTATTTTGTGCTATACTTAATTTACAATAGAGGTGTAAAAATGAAAAAGAAGTTAAAAAAGAAAAATTTAATAATTATAATTATTGCTTTAATATTAATAATTGGAGTATCAACAGCCGGAGTTCTATTTTTAACAAAAGATAAAGATACCAAAGAAAAGAGCGAACCTAATGAAGAAGAAAAGCCAAATGAACCAACTGTAGAAGTAGTAGATCTAGAAAGTGATTCACGCCCCTTTGCAGTTATGATTAACAATATTGGGGCAGCTAGACCATATCATACAGGCTTGCAAGATGCTTATTTAGTTTATGAAATGGCAGTTGAGGGTGGAATTACTAGATATTTAGCTTTGTTCAAAGACAAAGATAATGAAGTAGTTGGTAATGTTCGTAGTGCTAGACACTATTATTTAGATTATGTTTTAGAAAATGATGCTTATTATGTTCACTGGGGCTGGTCACCACAAGCCGAGAGTGATATTTCCGAATATGATATTGATAATTTAAATGGTTTATATGATGCTTCTCCTTATTTTTTTAGACAAAATATAAGTGGTGTCAGTACCGAACATCGTGCTTTCACTAATTTAAGTGCTCTTAAAGAATTAGTTACAAAAAAAGGATATCGTACTGAAACCAACAAAGACTTATTATTAAGATATAGTGCTACACCTATAGAAATACCTGATGATGCCCTAGATGCTACCAATATTGATTTAAAATATTCCGGAAGTTCTACAACTAATTATGTTTATGATCCTGCAAATAAAGTCTACAAACAATTTGTTAATGATAAAGAGCATACAGATTATGAAACTAAAGAACAATACACAGTTAAAAATATTATCACATATCAAATAGGATATACAAGTATAACTGGCGATAATAAAGGACGTCAAGAATTAGATAACATTGGTAGTGGCGAAGGTTATTTTATAACTGAAGGTAAAGCTATACCTATAAAATGGAAAAAGAACGGAAGATTTGAAGAGACTGTATACACTTATTTAGATGGAACCGAAATAAGAGTTAATGACGGTAATACTTGGATACATATTGTTCCTACAAGTGGTAATATAAGCATATCTTAGTATTTAAAGCATAAAGTTTAAAAGGAGGTTCTAATGAATACACTAATTGATTTTTTATTAAACAATTATATATGGTGTTTAGTAATTTCTCTCATTTTAGTTTTTGCTTTAATAGGTTACTTAGTAGATGCAAGTACCAACAAAAATAAAGAAAAAAACAAAGTAACACCAGTTATGCCTTTAAAAGAAGAAAAGAAAGTAGAAGTTCATCCTTCAGTCGAAATATATACCAATGATGAATTTGATGACCCTTTAATAAATGACAAAAATGCTTAAATACAAGCATTTTTTAATTTAAATAAAAAGTTTTAATTTCCCCTCTTAATTGATCTAATATATTAACTAGTTCATTATACCATAATTCTAGTTTAGTTAAATAATCATTATTATTAATAAAATATTTAGTATCATAAAAGTAATCTTTTAAATAATCAATTAAACCAATAATAAAAGCAAGTTCATATTCATCTTCGGGATCTAAATTATAACGATCACTATAACTAAATAATAATCTTATATCTACTTGCCACAACATAGCATCATAAATAATTCTTAACTTAGGATTAACAAGAATCTTAAATATTTTTGTATAATAAAAAATATTACTAGGGTTTATTTTACATTTAAATTGATAAGCCCTACATATATCAACTAAAGAAGAGTTATTACTTATTCCTAAAATACTATACAAATTTCTCATAATCTCACCTAGTGCTTAATATTATACCCTTTAGCTAAAACAATGTAAACAAAAAAGAACGCCTCTTTACTTTTAAAGAAAGTTTAGATATAATAGTAACCGGAGGTAATAATTATGGAATTAAAAGGTTCAAGAACAGAAGCTAACTTAATGGCTGCCTTTGCTGGTGAATCACAAGCAAGAAATAAATATACTTACTATGCCTCACAAGCAAAGAAAGATGGATATGAACAAATTGCAGCTATATTTGAAGAAACTGCTAATAATGAAAAAGAACATGCAAAAATGTGGTTTAAAGAATTACATGGTGGTAAAATTCCTGATACTTTAAGTAATCTTAAAGATGCTGCTGAAGGTGAAAACTACGAATGGACAGAAATGTATAAAGAATTTGCTGAAGTAGCTAAAGAAGAAGGATTTGATCGCATTGCAAAATTATTTGAAGGTGTAGCAGCTATAGAAAAACATCACGAAGAAAGATATTTAAAATTAGTTGGTAATATTGATGACCATCTAGTATTTGCTCGTGGTGAAGAAGTAGTATGGATTTGCCGTAACTGTGGACACATTTATGTTGGTGCTGATGCTCCTAAAGTATGTCCTGTATGTGCTCATCCTCAAAGCTTTATGGAACTTAAAGCTGAGAACTATTAATGGTTCTCATTTTTTTTTGACCATATTTATTTATTGTGTTAAAATAATTAGGCAAGAGGGATAAACATGAATAAAAATATAATAAATTTAGCTATAGCATCACTACCTAAAGAACTAATAGAAGATATCTTTTTTCAAGAATTATGCAACCAAATTCCAAACGATATTGAAATTTATGAAAAAATAGCCATTAATAAATCATTATATAAAACATATATATCAGTTGAACCAAACTTAGCTAATTATTTTAAACCTCAAGCTCAAGAAAATAATTTATTAGATCTCATTTTATTTTCTAAAACATTCCTATTAACCATGTCTATAAAAAAAGAAGAGAATGCATATTTAATTAATCTAACTATTAATGATGGAATCACAAAAACCATTTATTTTACTAAAACTAAAACCACTAATAAAGTTAAAATAACCACAATAAAAAAACATCAAAATGTTATAGAAGATTATAAAGTTGAAGTAATATATTATGACCAAAACTATCAAAGAATAAATATTCCAGCTTCAAAAAAAGAAGCTTTAAAAGCATTTAGTAATTTTTTCCTTATTCCGGAAGAACTCTCAGCATATTTTTATCAAAATTACCCTAAATACCAAAAAGAACTAAACAGAGCTAAAATAATAGGAGAAATGGAATTAGAAGCTAAAACTAGACCATTAAGCGAAGAATATGCTTTTCTCTCTCCTACGACAATTAATAGTTTAAAAGAATATTTAAGTATATTTAATATAAATAATAATAAAGAATTAAACCAAAACTTAAACACTATCTTTAATAAATTAGCCGCATATTTAAAAGATAATTTAATAATAATATCAACCCCATTATTTGATAATATACTAAAATATATAAGTGGTCTAACCTTAGGTTTAATATCTACAAGAGGTATAATTATTGCTAAAAAAGCAAATTATTATAATTTATATAATATAACTATTACTAATAATAATGTTGATATTACTTCTACTATAATAGATCATCAAGAATTAAAAGAACTATTTAATTTAAATCCTCTAAACTCTGATAATGAATTATTAAAAGAATTTTTAGATCTAAGTAGATAATAATTTAAGAAAGATATTTTATATCACTAGTTTTAGCAAGTAAATAATCAGCACTAACATGATATTTAAGACATATAGTATAAAGGAAAGGAGTAGCGATTAAGTTCCTTCCTTTTTCATTAAAAGCTATCGAAGAAAAAGTAGTATTGAGTATACTAGCTAATTTAACTTGTGTAAGCTTATGCTCTTTCCGAAATTCTTTTAATCTTTTTCCTGCCTCTAACTTATCAACTTTTTTAACATTATTATATTGCTTTAAATTAGTAAATCCCAATAAATAATCGACTGAAACATCAAAATATTCACTTAAAGAAACTAGATGTTTAATAGGGATTATTTTTTCTTTTGTTTCATAATGATTGTACGTTTTTCTATCTATATGTAAAATATCAGCTATATCCTTTTGGCTTAAACTATGTTCTTCTCTTATTTTTATTAAAATACTATTATAGTTCATAAAAAATCACCAAAATAATTTTCTCATTATAACTTTAAGGTTTAAATAAACAGCTCACTATTGTGTTATTTTTCTTGACAATTAGTATATCCAAGTTTATAATTTATATATAAGCTAGGAAACTCATCATTTATGATAACCATT